>CAYPZF010000038.1:0-8805 GCA_964415275.1 uncultured Oscillospiraceae bacterium
GTTTTAAGCACCACGGAAGAGTGGAGAAAGCCGGCCAGCACGCCATAGGGCCAGCCGAAGTAGCCGGCGATGGGGGCCAGCGTGGTACAAAAAACGCCGGCAATCTGAACAGAGGGGTCATTGACCGAGAACTGGAGGCAGAAGCTGCCCAAAACCACACCCATCATGACGGGTACAATGTTGCGGATATGCTTGCCGTAGGCGGAGAAGCCGATGATGGTGAGAATGCCGCCTAAGGTGGGACCGTTTAAGTCGCCGCCAATGGCCAGAATGTAGAAGGTGCCCACCAGGCCATTCACTCCCATGTTGACGAGCACGGGGCCACTGTCAAACATGCGCAGGTAGTCACTGGGGGCGCGGCCGGAGGTCCCGAGCAGGCGCCGGTAGCCGGCCCAGACCGCCCAGACCGGTGTCTGGCAGGCAAAGAAGCCCGCCAAGATCAGAATGGCGCAGAGAATCAGCAAGAAAAGAGAGAGCTGGGTATTGAGCCCGGTGGCCCAATGAAAGCAGGTGGTGGGCGTATCACCAAACGCCTGCATCATAGGCACCAGCATCATGGCCAGCAGACCGCAGGCGAAGCCTACGTTGTAGAGGTTCATGCCATTTTGGAGCTTATATGTATAGGAGGAGAGGGCCGGGAGCACAAAGCCGATCAGCAGGCCAATTAAGATGCCCGCCGCCGCGCTGGCCAGCAGGCCCTCGCCCGCCATATGGGTCACCATGGGAGACAGGGCGGTGGAGAGCAGCGCCACCGACGAGTATTTGGCAAAGGGTTCTCTGCGGTACTTGGCGTAAAGCCAGGTGCCGGCGATGATAGGCAGGATGTTGACAAAGTTCTTCCCGAACAGCGCGAACCCCGACATGAGGCCCATCTCTACCATGGCAAACCCGTTCAGCGCGTCCTTGGAGAGATAGATGACCAGGATGCTGATCAGGGTGACGAGGCCCGCGTTGACAAACGCGGCGCCCGGCCCGCCCGTCTTCATGTAATCGGTGATGAGCGCGTCGGGCATCAGGACAATGTTGCGCAGGCCGGGGAGAATGTTTCTGGGGTCATCCAGAATGAAGCCCACCAGAATCAGGCTGGACGCATAGAGCAGCATCGCAGGATACATCTTTTTGTAACGCATGGACAGCGCCTCCCTTAGGGAAAGAATGGGGGGTTAAAGTGCCGTTGCGGAAAAAAAGTCCTTTGTCTGTTGCACGTTGTGCATGATCTCAGTCCGGAGGGCGTCCAGAGAGGGGAATTTGCGCTCCTCCCGCAGATAGGTGTAAAACTCGGTGCGCAGGGTTTGGCCGTAGAGGTCCCCGGAAAAGTCCAGCAGGAAGCTCTCCACATTGAGCCGGCTCCCATCGTCCACGGTGGGGCGCACCCCCACGTTGGTCACCGCCTGGTAGGAGGCGCCGTCCTCTGTGTGAATGCGGGTGGCGTATACCCCGTTGGCGGGGGCCATCACGCAGGGGGGCAGCTGCAGGTTGACCGTGGGGAAGCCCAGTTTGCTGCCCAGCTTTTTGCCGTGGAGCACATGGCTTGTGAAGGTGTAGGGATGCCCCAAAAAGGAGTTGGCCCGCTCTATCTCGCCTTGGGCAATCAAGGTGCGGATATAGGTGGAGGAAATGGTAATGCCGTCCCGCTCCACCTTGTCGATGATATCACAGCCGATGCCCAATTCGACGCACTTGGCCTTCAGGCGCTCGGGGTTTCCCTCGCCCTTGTACCCAAAGTGGAAGTCGTGGCCGGCCACCACATGAACCACGCCGTTTTCCTCCACCAGGTAGTCGGTGATAAACCGCTCCCAGGGCATCTTCATCATGCGCCGGTCGAACCGGGCCACCAACACCTCCCGAATCCCGTAGAGCCGGGACATAAGGTCGGCCCGGTCGGTGGGACAGCTGAGGAGGGGAACGGGCAGCCCCATGATAACCGCATTGGGATGGGGGTCAAAGGTAAAGGCGGCGGGGACGGCGTCTATCTCCTCCGCCACCTCCACAACCCGGCGCAACAGCGCCCCGTGCCCCAAATGGACACCATCGAAAAAACCCAGAGCAACCACTCGTTTCGTACTGTTCACTTGTGAGACTCTCCTTAAGCGTTCAGATCAGGCGCAAAAAAACTCTTCACTGTGACCATCGTCCCCTGGGTCAGGCGGCCCAGCATGAGGAAGTCCCCCTCCGGGCCGTAGACCCGGCAGAGGCCGTCGGGCCCCGGCCAGGGAAAAGGTGCGCCGTTTAAGAGGTACGACCTCTCCCGCGCGCCCACCGTGACGGCGGGGTGGGAGAGAAAGCAGGTCTCGACCGGCAGGAGCAGCGCTTCGGCCTCGCCGGCCTGGGCGGCACGGGCCACCTGCTCCATCGTGACACCTTGGGTAAATCCGGCGGCCCGTGTACGCCTGAGGGAGTACATGGCGCCGCCGCAGCCCAAGGCCGCGCCGATGTCGTGGCACAGGGTGCGGACATAGGTGCCCTTGGAGCAGACCACCCGCAAAAGGTAGTCATGGGGGCCGGACTGCCCGACCAGCTCCAGCGTGTGGATCGTGATGGGGCGGGGGTCCCGGGCCACCTCGCGGCCCTGGCGGGCCAGCTCGTAGAGCTTTTTCCCGTCGCGCTTGAGGGCGGAGTACATAGGGGGCACCTGGAGGATGGGCCCGGTGAAGCGGGGCAGCAGCGCGGCCAGGTCGGCCCGGGCGCTGGAGACCGGGCGGCTTTGCAGCACGGTCCCCGAGGTGTCCTGCGTGTCGGTGACAAGGCCCAGCCGGAGCCCCGCCAGGTACTCCTTCTCGGCGTCCATGACAAACTGCACCGCCCGGGTGGCCCGTCCCACAAAGACGGGCAGGATTCCCGTGGCCATAGGGTCCAGCGTGCCGGCATGGCCGACCCGCCGCTCCCGCAAAATCCCGCGGAGCTTGGCCACCACATCGTGGGAGGTCCAGTCCATGGGTTTGTCGATTACAATGATTCCGCTTGGCATAGGGGCATCACCTTCTTGCATAGACCGGAAGGCCTGGATTACGCGCCGCCCGCCGCCACCTGACGGATGGCGCTTAGGATGGCGGCGGCGGCCTCCTCCGCGGTGCCGTATACCGTACAGCCGGCGGCCCCCATATGGCCGCCGCCGTCCAGAAGCGCGCAGACGTGGCTGGCGTTGAGCCCGCCCGAGGTGCGCAGGGAGATCTTGCACTCCCCCGGCTTCAGTTCCCGCACGGTCACCGCGTTTTGAACGCCCTCCACCTGCCCCACAAAAGAGGAAATGTCCTCCACATCCTCCTCGGTAATGCCCAGGGCGCGCGTCATGTCCAGCGTGACCGAGGCGATGGCGGTGATGCCGCCGTCGTAGCGGGCCAGGCTGCTGGTGAGCATACCCTCCAGCTGGAGACGCCGATAGCTCTTGGTGCGGAAGTGGCGCTTGTTGACCCACCTGTAGTCGATGCCGCACTCCATCAGGGCCGCGGCCACCCGGTGGGAGCGGGGCGTGGTATTGTTGTAGGCGAAACAGCCGGTGTCGGTGGAGACCGCCACATAGAGGGGCAGGGCAATCTCCGGCGTCACGGGGCCCAGGGCCGACAGGATGCTGTAGAGCAGCTCACCGCAGGCGGCGCAGCCGGTGTCCAGGCAGGTGTGCATCCCGTAGTATTCTTGGGAGGGGTGGTGGTCGATACACAGGTCTACTCTGTCGGCGTACACCATGGCCCGGTCTGTCAACAGGGAGAGGGAGGCGGTGTCTACCGACACCACAAAGTCCGGGACAAACCCGTCCGGGGCGACGCAGCCCTCCAGATAGGGGGTAAACAGGGAATGGGCGTCCTCGTTGGGGAAAACATACGCGGTTTTCCCCAACTGCCGCAGCGCCAGGCAGAGCCCGGCGGCACAGCCGATGGTGTCCCCATCGGGGCGGCGGTGGGTTAAGATGAGAATGTCATTCTGCGAGGCCAGCAGGGCCGCAGCCTGTTGATGATCCATAGAGATCTCCTTGCCTGTGATTAACGGTTGGTGCTGTCTTCCGCCCTGCGCAAGAGCTCCAGGACGTGGGCGCCTTTGTCAATGGAGTCGTCCCGCTCGAACACCAGCTCAGGGATATAGCGCAGCTGAAGGGCACCGCCCAGCGCCCGCCGGAGGTAGCCGGCGGCGGATTTGAGCCCCTTGATGACCTGCGTCACATCGCTCTTGTCCAACACGCTCACGTATACCTTGGCGTAGCGCAGGTCAGGTGTGGTCTCCACCGCGGTGATGGAGATCAA
Organism: uncultured Oscillospiraceae bacterium; assembly: GCA_964415275.1. GTDB lineage: Bacteria > Bacillota > Clostridia > Oscillospirales > Oscillospiraceae > JAEWRY01. The sequence goes on from CAYPZF010000038.1 coordinate 4,236, forward strand.
ACCACGGACCCGGGGGTCCTTCAAGTCGCGGATCAGGGTGGAAAGCTCCTGCCGGATGTCCCCGTTGATGCGGCTGATGCGGTTGTTCGCCATGTCACACCTCGATTTGTTCCATGATGAAGGCTTCGATCACATCGCCTTCCTTGATGTCGCTGTACTTTTCAATGCCGATGCCGCACTCGTAGCCCTGGGCCACTTCCTTGACATCGTCCTTAAACCGGCGCAGGGAGCCGACGGCGCCCTCGTGGACCACGATACCGTCCCGCACCAGACGGAGCTGGGCGCTGCGGGTGACCTTGCCCTCCGTGACGTAGCAGCCGGCGATGATGCCGGCACCGGTGATCTTGTAAACCTCCCGGACCTCCACGCGGCCGAGGGCCACCTCTTTAAACTTGGGGGTCAGCATCCCCTTCATGGCAGACTCTATCTCGTCGATGCAGTCGTAGATGACCCGGTACATCCGCATATCCACGTTGGCGCGGAGGGCGGAATCCCGGGCGTTGACGTCGGGGCGGACGTTGAAGCCTACGATAATGGCGTTGGAGGTGGTGGCCAGCATCACGTCGCTCTCACTGATGGCGCCCACGGCGCAGTGGATGACCCGCACCCGGACCTCTTCGTTGGAGAGCTTTTCCAGGGAGGTCTTGACCGCCTCGGCAGACCCCTGAACGTCGGCCTTTACAATCAGATTAAGGTCCTTGAGCTTACCCTGCTGAATCTGAGAGAACAGGTCCTCCAAGGTAACCTTCTGATTCTGGGGGCCTGCCGCCGCGGTTTTCTGCTCGTGCTTGCGCTGCTCCACCAGCTCCCTGGCCATGCGCTCATCGGCCACGGCGTGGAAATCGTCACCGGCGCCGGGCACCTCACCCATGCCGATGATCTCCACGGGGACCGAGGGGCCGGCGTCGGAAACCCTATCCCCCTTGTCATTCACCATGGCGCGCACGCGGCCCACGGCAGTGCCGGCGATGATGACATCGCCCTGGCGCAGGGTGCCGTTCTGAATCAGCAGGGTGGCCACGGGGCCCCGGCTCTTATCCAGCCTGGCCTCGATGACGGTGCCGTGCGCGGAGCGGTTGGGGTTGGCCTTGAGCTCCTTCATCTCAGCGATGAGCACCGCCATCTCCAGAAGGGATTGGATGCCCGCCCCGGTTTTGGCGGAGATGGGGCAGATGATGGTGTCGCCTCCCCACTCCTCGGCCACCAGCTCATACTCGGTGAGCTGCTGCTTAATCCGCTCGGGGTTGGCCTCCGGCTTATCCATTTTATTGATTGCCACGATGATGGGGATGTCGGCGGCTTTGGCGTGGTTGATGGACTCCACCGTCTGCGGCATGATGCCGTCGTCGGCGGCCACCACCAGAATGGCAATGTCGGTGGTCATGGCGCCCCGGGCGCGCATGGCGGTAAACGCCTCATGGCCGGGGGTATCCAGGAAGGTGATGGGCTTGCCGTTCACCTCCACCTGGTAAGCGCCGATGTGCTGGGTGATGCCGCCGGCCTCGTCGGCCGCCACCTCGGCGCGTCTGATTTTGTCCAAAAGGGAGGTCTTGCCATGGTCCACGTGGCCCATGACCACCACCACGGGGGCGCGGGGCTTCAGGTCCTGCTCTTTGTCTTCCGCGGTGTCGATAAGCCGCTCCTCAATGGTGACAATGACTTCCCGCTCCACCTTGCAGCCCAGCTCTTCGGCGATGATGGCGGCGGTGTCGAAATCAATGATGTCGCTGAGGGAGGCCATCACGCCGCTCTTGATGAGTTGCTTTACCACCTCGGCGCCGCTCTTCTTCATGCGAGAGGCCAGTTCGCCCACGCCGATCTCATCCGGAATCTTTACTACCAGCGGGTGCTTCTTGGCGATCTCTGCCTGGAGGCGGCGCATCTTTTCCTGCTCCTCCAGCCGCCGCTTGTTCCCCTGGAACCCGCCGCCCCGGCGCTGGTTGCTGCGGCCCTGGAACTTCTGCTTGCCGCCCCGCATCTGGGTGGCCTTGCCGGCGGCCAGGGTCTCCAGCCGCTCGTCATACTTGGCCAGGTTTACGTCACCGCTCTTGCGGGTGTCTACCACCCGCTTGGCCGGCACACGGGTGGCGGGCCGGCTGGTCTGCTGCGCCGGGGCAGGCTGCTTGGCGGCGGGCGCCTGAGGCGACGCCGCACGTGCCGCCGCGGGCTTCGGCGGATGGGCCTGGCCCTGGGCAGCCTGCTGCTGGACAGGACGGGGCGCCGCGGCCTGCTGGGGCCTGGCCTGCGGCGCGGGCTTCGGCGCCTGCTTGGGTTCGTGGTAAACATCGGAAAAGATGCTTTCGATGCTCTCCACCTGGTTGTGCTGGGTCAGATAATCGAACACAACAGACAGCTCCCTATCCTCCAGCACCTGCATATGATTTTTGGGCGCGGATGCATAGGCGGTGAGAATGTCGCTGATCTCCTTTGTGCTTCGGTTAAAATCCTTGGCCACCTCGTGGACACGGTATTTAATAAGACTCAAATGGGCCACCTCCAACTGGAAATTGACAATTGACAACGGACAATTGTCAACTGTGCTGGATGAAACGGTTTACTTGTGACCGGGAGGCGGGCCCGCCCGGGGCTTCTTCCTTGCGCCCACGCGGCTGCCGCGCCCCTTCGCCGGCGGGGTGCCGGGCCGGACGCCGGGTCCCTGCGCCTTAGCCGGCGGGGGGACCCAGGGCTTGACAAGCCCTTTCTGAAGGCGTTTTTCATGCTGCCGCTGCTCCCGCTGCCGCTGCAGCGCCTTGTCCGCTTTATCGCGCAGCTGCTCCGCCGCTCCGCCGTACTGGCCGGGGTTATCCCGCGCCAGCGCCGTGGCCATGGCCGCGGCAAACCCGATGTCGGTGACGGCCACCATGGCGCAGGAAGTGCGGCCCACCGCGCCGCCCAGCTCGCTTTTCGTGTGGGGCAGGGAGAGGAAGAGAACGCGGCCGGTCTCCCCAAAATGGGCGGCCCTGCGGTAGGTGTTGGCGGCGGCGTCACTGGCCAAGAGCACCAGCTTTGCCTTTCTGCCCCGGCAGGCGGCGCCCACCGGTTCCTCGCCCACCTCCAGCCGGCCCGCCTTTTTGGCAAGGCCAATCAGGGAGCGCAAATCAGACATCGCCGTCACCGCCCTTCATCTGCTCCTCTAGAGCGGTGTAGACCTGGTCGGGGACCTGCAGGGAAAAGGCCCGCTCCAGCGCCTTGGCCCTTCTGGCCTGCTTGAGGCATGCCGTGTCGGCGCAGAGGTAAGCGCCCCGCCCCGGCTTTTTGCCTTTGAAGTCCAGAGAGAGATCGCCCTCCGGGCTTTTGACCACCCGGATCAATTCCCGCTTTGGCTTCATCTCCCGGCAGCCAACACATTGGCGCATGGGTATTTTTTTCGGCAAGAACGGCACCTCCCCAACAAGGGGCCGGAACCGTCCCCTGCGGCAGGGGGCGGCCGGCGGTCGGACGTATCAAGGGTGAACCGGGCCTGGGCCCGGGGGATTCAAAACAGGACCCGGGTCACAGCGCCTCCGTCAGCGGGGGGTCCTCATCGACGGGCGCCTCCGGCGGCGTCGGCGGCTCCTGCGGGGCGCTCTCGGGCCGGATGTCAATTTTATACCCGGTGAGCTTGGCGGACAGCCGGGCGTTCTGCCCCTCCTTGCCGATGGCGAGGGAGAGCTGGTCGTCGGGGACCACCACGCGGCAGCTCTTGCCGTCGGGCAGGGTCTCCACGCTGATGACGTCGGCGGGTGAGAGCGCGGCGGCAATATAAGCGGCGGGGTGGTCGCTGTACTTGACAATGTCCACCTTTTCGCCGTGGAGCTCCTCCACCACACTGCTCACGCGGCTGGAGCGGGGCCCCACACAGGCGCCGATGGGGTCCACATTCTCATCGGCCGACCAGACCGCCAGCTTGGTGCGGCTGCCGGCCTCCCGGGCGATGGAGCGCACCTCCACCGTGCCGTCGTAGATTTCGGGCACCTCCAGCTCGAACAGGCGCTTGACCAGACCCGGATGGGTGCGGGAGACGAGCACCTGGGGCCCCCGGGTGGAGCGGCGCACCTCCACCACATAGACCTTGAGCCGGTCCCCCTCCCGAATCATCTCGCCCCGGACCTGCTCGGCAGGGGCCAGATAGGCGTCGGTCACCTCGCCGCTGCCGCCGGTGATGCGCAGGGTGACGGCGCCCGAGCGGGGGTCGACGCGGGTGACAAGACCGGTGAGCATCTCGTGCTCCCTGGAGCTGAATTCATCGTAGACCATGCTGCGCTCGGCCTCCCGCATGCCCTGGATGATCACCTGACGGGCGGTCTGGGCGGCAATGCGGCCGAAGTTGCGGGTCTTGATTTCGATGCGGATCACATCCCCCAGCTGGGCTTGGGGCAGGGAAAGGCGGGCTTCGTCCAGAGAAATCTCGGTGGCGGGGTTGTCAACCGTCTCCACCACGTCCTTTTTCACATACATCCGCATCTCGCCGGTGGCTTCGTTGGCATCCACCACCACGTTGTCACCCACGCCCTCATGGTCCCGCTTGTAAGCGGAGATGAGCGCCTGGGTGATTTTCTCCAGCATGTAGGACTTGGGGATGCACTTTTCC
>CAYPZF010000039.1:0-8730 GCA_964415275.1 uncultured Oscillospiraceae bacterium
AGGACAGGCTGGACGCTCTGGCGGAAAAATACTACGCGCGATTTTCGGCCATGGAGGCCGCGCTGGCCGCGCTGAACTCCCAGGCCGTGTATATCAGCCAGCTCTTTGCCCAGTAACCCGGAGAGGCCGGAAGGAGAGGTATGGATTATGAGTTATGCGAAGAACCATCTAAGGCAGGAGTATCTCAAGCAGAGCGTCATGACCGCCAGCCCGGGTGAGCGGGTCGTGATGCTCTACGACGCCTGCATCAAGAACCTGAAGTTGGCCGGGATTGCCCTCGACGGCCGGAGGGATTACGACGCCGCCAACACACACCTGCTCCAGGCGCAGAAAATCATCCTGGAGCTGACCAACTGCCTGGACACCGGCTACGCCCTGTCCGAGCAGCTGCTCAAGCTCTATGATTACCTGCTCCGTTGTCTGCGTGAGATGAACTATAAGAAGGACCTCAGCCTTCTCCCGGATGTGCTGGAGCTCCTGTCCTCCCTGCGGGACGCGTGGCGGCAGGCGGCGCACCCCCGTTGTGTCTGCTCCGGGGAGGTGGTCTGATGCCGTCCGTCCAGGCGCAGGCCGAGCCGCTGCTCCCGCTCCTGAGCGAGGCGCTGCGGCTGTGCCGCCTGCTCCTCGCCTTCTCCGAGGAACAGCTCACCGACCTGGACACGCGGGAGGACGAGGCCATTCTCTCCGCCATTGAGGGCCGGGCGGCTATCCTCAGCGGCCTGATGGAGCTGGAGGAGGAAATCAAGCCCCTGTTGGACCGGACGGGCCAGGCCGCGCCGCCCCCGGAGGCGGACAGGATCCGTCGGGAGATTCGCTCGGTGCTCCGCCGGGTCTCGGACATCGACGCCCGGGCCATGGGTGCCGTGAGCGGCAAAATGCGCGCGTACAGGGAGGAAACCCTCAAGGCAAGGAGCAGGAAGCACCTTTCCGCCTATATGAGCGCCGGGCAGGGTGGGCCATCCGCCCGCGGCGGGGACTGCAACCGTGTCTGCTGATGCGCCCGGCGGCCGGCCGGTTCATCGCGCCGTTTTTGTGAGGGTTCAGGATGGGGATTGACAGAATCGCCCAAGGCGGCGCCCCGGCCTTCGGCGTCCGGGCGGCGGGAAGCGCGGGGGGCAAATCCGCCGGGTCCTTTCAGGAGCAGCTCGGCGGACAATACAAGGAACAGTTCAGGAGCCGGGCCGCCGCCCTGTTTGATGAAATCATCCGAGAGGCGGGCGGCCTGCTGGACCACCCGGACATGTCCAGATTCGAGCGGTACCGGAGCATGATCCGCAGCCTGCTCGCCGATGTGCTCCGCCACGCCTACGTCCTGCAAACCGAGCATGTGACCGACGCCCGCGGAGCGCGGCGGCTGTACGCCACCGTGGGCATTGTGGACGAGAAGCTGGAGGACATGGCAAAGCAGCTGCTGTGCCGGACCGCGGACAAGCTCCGGTATCTCAGCCGCATAGACGAAATCCGGGGCCTCGTGATGGACCTGTTCCTTTGAGGGTCCCGCCGCCCCTGCCGGCGGTCTTTCCACACCCCCTCCCCCGGGTGCGAGGCGCACACGCCCAACACCCCGGCGTTTCCCCTCTTCTTAACCTGGTTGCTCCGGCATATAGATAAGCCAAACAAGCTTTGGGAGGGTTATCTATGAAATTGCTGCTTTTACGCCGGAAAATCATCGCGGGCGTTCTCTGCGCGGCCGCGGCGTGCGCTATATTCTACGTGGTCAACCACCCCGCTGTCATAGGAGCCGGAGCCGCCGCGCGGCAGCTGCCCATCTACTCCGTGGAGCGGGACCATAAGGTGGCGGCGCTCTCCTTTGATGCCGCCTGGGGCAACGAAGACACGCAGATCCTCATCGACATCCTGGATCGGTACGACATCAAGGTCACCTTCTTTGTGGTGGGCGACTGGGTGGATAAATATCCGGAGTCTGTCAAAGCCCTCTTTGATGCCGGGCACGAGGTGATGAACCACTCCAACAACCACGCCCATTTTAACAGCCTGTCCACCGAAGAGATCATCGCCGACCTCACCGCCAGCAACAAAAAAATTGAGGCGGTGACCGGCGTCTGTCCCACCTTGTTCCGCCCGCCCTACGGAGAGTACGACGACCACGTGATTGCCGCCGTCCGCTCCATGGGCATGGAACCGATTCAATGGGACGTGGACAGTCTGGACTGGAAGAACCTCTCCGCCGACGACATCACCAAGCGGGTGACCTCAAAGGTGGGCCCCGGCTCTATCGTCCTCTTCCACAACGCCGCCCTGAACACGCCGGAGGCGCTGCCCGCTATTATCGAGACCCTCCTCCAGGACGGATACAGCTTCGTGCCCATTTCCAAGCTCATTCTCCCCAGCCCATATACCATCGACCACACGGGCAGACAGTTCCCGGCCGCCCCCCCCACACCCTCCCCGGCCCCCGCCGCTAAGCTGCTGCCGGCCATCTCCGCCGCCGAGGCACGCACCTGACAGACACCGCCCTTCGAACGGATGGCACATCCCCGGCCCGCGGGCCGGGGATGTGCCATCCGTTGTCTGTGTCGTAAACGTCCAAACTCCAAATTATTTTAGAAAAGTTTTTATTTTCTTATTGAAAAAGGAGCGCAATGTGGTACTATGTTAGTATTGAGTCTTATTAATAATTATAGAGTGGTGATACAGTGCAGCTGAAAACAATCTTCCTCACAGGCCTTGGGTTTCTATTCCTGGGGTTTGGCGCAGTTGGTGTGCTGCTGCCCGTATGGCCGACCACTCCCTTTGTGTTGCTCTCTGTCGCGTGTTTCTCGTCGGCGCCCCGCATCAAAGCCCGGATTATGAAGCTCTCCTTCTTCAGGGAGCACATTGAGAACTACGAGCACAGGCAGGGCCTCTCCCACAAAACGATCGGAATCAGCCTGGGCTGGCTGTGGGGCATGCTGCTCCTGTCAATGGCGCTCACCCGCACCGCCTGGGTCTCACTGCTGCTTTTCCTGGTGGGCCTTGCCGTAACATGCCATATCCTCTGGATGGCAAAAGGCAGAAGGGACGCCGGGGACAAATGAAGCGCGTGTTTGGTGCGTTTGAAGCGGCGTTCGACCTGTTGTATCTCACGGCGGCAATTGTCATTGGCCTGGTGCTTCTCTTCAGCACCGGGGGCAGCCCCGCCCGCGCGCTGGCCGGTGTCATGGCCCTGGTGCTGGCCGGAGGGGACGCCTTTCATCTGCTACCCCGTGTCCGTGTGTGTATGACCGGAAACGAGGCGCCGCTCCGGCGGGCGCTGGGGCGGGGCAAGCAGATTGCCTCCATTACGATGGCGGTTTTCTACGTGCTCTTGTTCCGGATTGGGCTGCTCCTGTTCACGCCCGGGCACAGCGCCCCTTGGTCCGGTACTGTCGCCGCCCTCACCGCGCTGCGCGTTATCCTCTGCCTGCTGCCGCAGAATCAGTGGGAGGAGCGCTACCCGCCTGTCAGCTGGGGCATTTGGCGCAACATCCCGTTCTTTCTGCAGGGGATGCTGGTCACCGGGCTGTTCTTCCGCTTCAGAGCCGCCGCCCAGGGCCTTGGCTTGGCCTGGCTTGCAATCGTACTCAGTTTTCTGTTCTACCTCCCCGTGGTGCTCTGGGCGAATCAAAACCCCAAAATCGGTATGCTGATGCTGCCAAAAACATGCGCCTATCTGTGGCTGCTGACGATGTGCTTGTCCCTGTAGCCTGAAAATATCTTGCGATATTTACATAGATAAAAACGAAAGGAGCTTTGTCATGAGCGAGTATAAGAAACTCACAAATGAGGTTGGCGCCCCGGTCGCCGACAACGAACACGCGATTACCGCCGGTCCCCGCGGTCCTGTCGCGATGCAGGACGTATGGTTAATGGAGAAAATGGCGCACTTCAACCGCGAGGTCATCCCCGAGCGCCGTATGCACGCCAAAGGCTGGGGCGCGTACGGCAAGTTCAAGGTCACCCATGACATTTCTCAATACACGAAGGCGAAGGCGCTTCAGCCCGGCGCGGAAACCGAGGTATTTATCCGGTTTTCCACCGTCGCGGGCGAGCGCGGCGCCGCCGACTGCGAGCGTGACATCCGCGGCGTCGCCGTCAAGTTCTACACCGAGGAGGGCAACTGGGACCTGGTCGGCAACAACACGCCCACCTTCTTTATCCGTGACGTACATAATTTTTCCGACCTGAACCGCGCGGTCAAGCGCGACCCCCGCACCGGACGCCGCTCCGCCCAAAACAACTGGGATTTCTGGACGCTCCTGCCCGAGTGTTTCCACCAGATTACCGTGGTCATGAGCGACCGGGGCATCCCCGCCTCCTTCCGCAACATGCACTTCTTCGGGGAGCACACCTTCTCCTTCTATAACGAGAAGAACGAGCGCGTCTGGTGTAAGTTCCACTTCAAGACACAGCAGGGCATCAAAAACCTCTCCAATGAGGAGGCCGCGGAGATCAACGGCAGGGACCGTGAGTACCACGGCAAGGACCTCTATGAGGCAATCGAGCGGGGCGACTTCCCCAAATGGACCATGTATGTCCAGATCATGACCGAGGAGCAGGCGAAACAGCACTATGAAAACCCCTTCGACATCACAAAGGTCTGGCGTCACGGGGAATATCCCCTCATTGAAGTGGGCGTACTGGAGCTGAACAGGAACCCGGAAAACTTCTTTGCCGAAGTGGAGCAGGCCGCCTTTACGCCCGCGCACGTGGTGCCGGGCATCGGCTTCAGCCCCGACCGTTTCCTGCAGGGTAGGCTGTTCTCGTACGGGGATGCCCAGCGCTACCGTTTGGGCGTCAACCACAACCAGATTCCTGTAAACCGCGCCAAGGTCCCCGTCAGCGATTATCACCGCGACGGCGCCATGCGCGTGGACGGAAACTACGGCGGCGCGCCGGCCTACACCCCCAACAGCTATGGCGCATGGACCGCCCAGCCGGAGGTGATGGAGCCGCCCCTGGACCTGGAGGGCGCGATGTACCGCTATGACCCGAAGGACGACCCGACGGACGACTGCTTCCGCGCGGGCGGAAACCTGTGGCGTGTGTTGACCGAGGACAAGAAGCAGCTCCTGATTCACAACACCGCGGAGGACATCGCTCCTGTCACGGAGAATATCAAGTACCGCCACGCTGTCCACTGCTATCTGGCCGACCCGGAGTACGGCGAGCGCTTTACCGCGGCCGCCGGGCTGGACCTGGACAAGGTGAAGGAGCTCTCCAAGCTGGACCATGAGGGCCTGGCTCAGGCCACCCTTTCCAGCACCATGTGAGCATCAGCCGGTATTCGGGGTCCGCGCTGGCAGGGTGCCAGACAAGGCCCCGGCGACCGACAAAACAGCCCGCCCCCCGGCGGGCTGTTTTCTCTCCATCCAGGCAAATCGCAAATTGACTTGTCTGCCCGGTTGTTGTTATACTGTCTTGTATGAAGACGCGGCGCCCTTGTGTTCGGCAGACTGTGCCGGGACGGCGTCAGAGGAGGTGGGGGAGACGGACCGCGTGCTTGAATGGCTTGTCCGGCTGGCGGCGCGCCTGGAGCGGGGGGAGGACACGGTCTGTGTCACGGTGGTGGACGGCACCGGCTCCATCCCCAGGCAGGCGGGCGCCCGGATGCTTGTGGGGCGGGAGGGGCACCTCCTGGGCACCATCGGCGGCGGCGCGGTGGAGCACGTCGCCACACAGAGGGCCGCGGAGGCCCTGGAGGACCGGCGCTCCTTTTTGCATCGGTTTCTGCTCCATCCCAACCAGGCGGCGGACCTGGGGATGATCTGCGGCGGCGATGTGACGGTATACTTCCAATTCATCCCCGGCGAGCACCCGGAGACCCTGGCCCTCTGCGCCGCCGCAGAGGACGCGCGGCGGGACGGCAGGGAGGTCTGGCTGGCCATCGACATAACCGACGAGCAGGCGTGGCGCATGGCTCTCTGGTCCCCGGACTCCGTCCCCGGGGCCTGTCTGCCCAGCAGGCCGGGCCGGCTGGACCGGGAGGGACGCCGGTACTACGTGGAGCCGCTCTGCCGCGCCGGGCGGGTCTGTATCTTCGGCGGAGGCCATGTGGCCCAGGCGCTGGTCCCCGCGCTGGCTTCGGTGGGCTTCCGCTGTGTCGTCATGGACGACCGTCCGGAGTTTGCCGCGCCCGCCCTCTTCCCCCGGGCGGAGGAGGTGGTGCTGGGTGATTTTTCCGACATCTTTCGCTCTGTGGCCGTCTCGGAGGCCGACTATGTGGTAATTGCGACCCGGGGCCACCTCTGGGATTACCAGGTCCAGCGGCAGGTCCTGGGCACGCCCGCCACCTATCTGGGCTGCATCGGCAGCCGGAAAAAGGTGGCCGCCATCGGGGAAAGGCTCCGGGCGGAGGGGTTCTCCGACCGGGACATCGCCCGCTTCCACAGCCCCATCGGACTGCCCATTCAGGCCCAAACCCCGGAGGAAATCGCGGTCAGCATCGCGGCGGAGCTCATTCTCCACCGGGCGACCCACCGCCGCGGCCCTTGACCTGCGCGCCACGGAAGGGTACAATGTGGCATACACTAACTTTTGTCCCAAAGGAGACCGCACATGAAACGCATTCAAACCCAGACCCTGCTGCGCCTGGCCATGCTTCTGGCGCTGGAGGTGATTCTCTCCCGGTTCCTGTCCATCTCCACCCCTCTGGTGAAGATTGGGCTGGCCTTTATTCCCATCGCCATCTGCGCCATGCTCTACGGGCCCCTGTGGGCCGGTGTGCTGGGCGCGTTGGGAGACTTTTTGGGCGCCACACTCTTTCCAATCGGACCCTTTTTCCCCGGCTTTACCCTCTCCGCGTTTCTGACAGGGCTTGTCTTTGGCCTCTGCCTCTCCAAACGGCGGGGCTGGGGCCGCATTCTCCTGGCCGCGGCCATCAACTGCATGGGCATCAGCCTCTTTCTGGGCGCGCTCTGGCTTCATATGCTGGGCGGAACGCCTTACGTTACGCTGCTCCCCCTGCGGTTTCTCCAAAGCTGCATCCTCTTCCCCATCCAAAGTGTGGTGCTCTACCTCCTCAGCCGCCAGTCCGCGTTTTCCTCGGCGGCCCGGCCCGGCTAAGGCGGCGGCGCCCCTCCCGGCAACGGCATATAAAAAGCCGGCGTCTCTTTTGAGACGCCGGCTTTTGCTTCTGTCGCGCTGTCCCGGACTAATCAGTCCGTGACGTAAGGCAGCAGCGCAATCTGACGGGCCCGCTTGATGGCGGTGGTCAGCTGACGCTGGTGCATGGCGCAGGTCCCGGTGGTACGGCGGGGCAGGATCTTAGAGCGCTCGGAAAGGAACCGGCGCAGTTTGGCGGCGTCCTTATAGTCGATATGCTCCACCTTGTCCACACAGAAGGTACACACCTTGCGGCGCTTGCGGCCGCGGGGCCGCTCTCTATCCATAGCCATGAGCTGTAATCCTCCTTATTGATTCACGTGGGTAGGTTCCCCCTCCGGCCTGCTGGTCAGAAGGGCAGGTCACCGTCGTCCCCGTCCAGTTCGGCGAACTGGTCGTACATGGGGGCGGTGGCATAGTCACCGGCAGGGGCGGGTGCGCGGGCAGACGCGCTGCCGCCGTCCGCGTCCCGGCGGGAGTCGCCAAAGTAGACATTGTCGGCCACCACCTCAGCGGAGCGGCGCTTGTTCCCCTCGCGGTCGGTCCAGTCCCGGATCTGAAGGCGGCCCTCCACCACAGCCATGCGGCCCTTGGTGAAGAAACGGGAGACAAACTCCGCCGTCTGCCGCCAGGTCACGATATCGATGAAATCAGTGCTCTTCTCTCCGGTCTGCTTGTCCTTATAGTCCCGGTCTACCGCCAGGGAGAAGGAGGCCACTGGGACCCCGGAAGGGGTGTGCCGCAGCTCAGGGTCGCGGGTGAGGCGGCCCATGAGAATGATTCTGTTTAACATCTGCGCACCTCCTTACTCATCCTTGCAGATGATCATGGAGCGAATCACGCCATCGGCAATCTTAAGGATACGGTCCAGCTCCGCGGGGAATTCCGGCTCGGACGTGAAAGCCATGAGCACATAATAGCCCTCGGACAGATCGTTGATGGGATAGGCCAGGCGGCGCTTGCCCCATTCGTCCGTTTCCACCAGGGTCCCGTTCGCCTCCACCAGAGACTTGAAGCGCTCGTTGAGGGCGGCGATGCCCTCCTCGCCCAGCGCGGGGTCCATGATGTAGACGACCTCGTAATTTGCGGTTGCTTTTGCCATTGTTTGCACCTCCTTATGGACATATGGCCGCCGTCCCTTGACGGCGGCAAGGATGTTTTCGTCTGAATCGACAGACTATATTATTATAAAGGAATTCCTGGTATTGTCAAGGCTTTCTTTGGCGGACGGGTCTTTACGGGCGGGTCAGAGCGTCTGGGGCATGGAGTCATCCTCCCGCACCCAGTCCGCCACGTCCACCACGGTGTACTCCGTCCTGGTGTCCCGAATCACCACCCGCAGGATGCCCGCGTTGATGATGAGCCTGCGGCACATGGCGCAGGAGGAGGAGTGGGGGATGAGGGCGCCGGTGCGGGGGTCCTTACAGGCCATATAGAGGGTAGCCCCTATGGTATCCCGCCGGGCGGCGGAAATGATGGCGTTGGCCTCGGCGTGGACCGATCGGCAGAGCTCATACCGCTCCCCCGAGGGGATGCCCAGGGTCTCCCGGGTGCAGTAGCCCAGATCGACACAGTTTTTCCGGCCCCGGGGCGCGCCGTTATAGCCGGTGGAGATGATCTCGTCGCTCTTTACAATGATGGCGCCGT
>CAYPZF010000040.1:0-8689 GCA_964415275.1 uncultured Oscillospiraceae bacterium
GAAGCAGACGCTGAACCAGCTGCTGGCCGAGCTGGACGGCTTCGACCCCACCAAGGGCGTCATTGTCCTGGCCGCCACCAACCGGCCCGAGGTCCTGGACAAGGCCCTGCTCCGCCCCGGCCGGTTTGACCGGCGCATCACCGTGGACCGGCCCAACCTGGCCGGCCGCTTGGCCACCCTCCAGGTCCACACCCGCAACATCCGCCTGGCAGAGGATGTGAACCTGAACAGGATTGCCCAGGCCACCGCGGGCGCCGTGGGCGCCGATCTGGCCAACCTGGTCAACGAGGCCGCCCTCCGGGCGGTGCGCCTGGGGCGCAAGGCGGTCAACCAGTCCGACCTGCTGGTCTCCTTTGAGGTGGTCATCGCGGGCACCGAGAAGAAGGGCACCGTCCTCACCGAGTCGGAAAAGCGCATGATTGCCTACCACGAGGTGGGCCACGCCCTGGTGGCCACCATGCAAAAGCATGCCCAGCCCGTCTCCAAGATCACCATTGTGCCCCACACCCAGGGGGCGCTGGGGTACACCATGCAGATGCCCGAGGAGGAGAAGTTCCTCATGACCGAGGACGATCTCCTGACCGAGATCCGCACCCTGCTGGCCGGCCGGGCGGCGGAGGAGGTGGTGTTCCAGTCCAAGTCCTCCGGGGCCGCCAACGACATCGAGCGGGCCACCGACCTGGCCCGGAAGATGGTGGCCATGTTCGGCATGAGCGAGCGCTTCGGCATGATGGGTCTTGCCACGGTGCAGAACCAATACCTGGACGGCGGGTACGGCCTCAACTGCGCCCAGGATACCGCCGCCGCCATCGACCAGGAGGTGCGCACCATCATCGAGCGGTGCCACACCGACGCCCTCCGTATCTTGGAGGAAAACCGGGCCAAGCTGGACGAGATTGCCGCGTACCTCCTCAAGAAGGAGACCATCACAGGCGGCGAGATGATGGCGATTCTGGAGGGGTCCGACCCCTCCTTGGCCGAGGATGTTAGCACGCCACGGGAGTCTCCGTCCACGCTGGAGCCCCCCAAGGTCATCCCCCTGGCCGGTCACACGCCGGCGCCCGGCGCCGGGCCCGATGATACCCAGGCCGATGCCCCCGGGGACTGACAGGTCCGCGGCCCGTGTCTCTCAGAAATAAAAACAGATTGCGGCAACCTGGTTGCCGCAATCTGTTTTTTCTGTCTGTTGGCCGCGCGCCGGCGCTATTCCTCTTTGTTGGGTCTTCTGCGCCAGCGGCGGCGGGGCCGGGACGCCTTTTTCTTTTCGCCCTCTTCCTTCTTTTGAGCGGCGGGCTGGGCCGGCTGCTTGGGCGGCTGGGGGGGGTGCTGCCTGGGCGGCTGCGCCGCCTGCTTCTCCGGCTGGCCCTGGCCCTCCGGCGGCGGGGCGGCGGTCTGCTTCTTCTTCTCCTGAGGCGCCCTGCGGCGGCCCCGGCCGCGGCCGCCCCCCCGGGTGTTGCCGCCCCCCTGCTCCGGCTTGGGGCCGGCCGCCTTCTCCTCGCCGCCCAGCACCTGCTCCAGGGCGGCGGACAGGGCGCTCCTCTCTTCCCGCGCCGTCACGGCCCGCTCCTCGGGCGGGGGGACCCGGCGCCGCTTGGCCAACTCCTCGGCGGGCGGGGCCATATACCCCTCGGGCCGCTTGCCCTTTCCGCTGCGCACCACACGGATCTCGCTGTTGTGGTAGGCCTTGGGCGCGTCAGGCGTGTCCTCCAGGCTCACCTTCACCTGCTCCCGCAGGAGACTGACGTTTGTCACCGTGCCCACGCCGTCCGGCGTCTCCACAAAGGAGTCCTGCTTGGGGCTGCGCTTGACCAGATCCTCATAGGCCTCCTGCTCATACTTGAGGCAGCACATCAGACGGCCGCACGTGCCCGATATCTTGGTGGGGTTGAGGGAGAGGTTCTGCACCTTCGCCATTTTAATGGAGACGGGCTGGAATTCCTCCAGAAAGGTCGCGCAGCAGAAGGGCTTTCCACAGATGCCCAGGCCGCCCAACATCTTGGCCTCGTCCCGGACGCCGATTTGGCGCAGCTCGATGCGGGTGTGGAAGATCGCGGCAAGGTCCTTGACCAGGGCGCGAAAGTCCACTCGGCCCTCCGAGGTGAAGAAGAAGAGGATTTTGTTCCCCTCAAAGCTGTACTCCACCTCCACCAGCTTCATCTCCAGCCCGTGCTCGGCAATCTTCTGCTGGCAAATCCGGAAGGCCCTGGCCTCCCGCTCTCTGTTTTTCTCTACGATGGCCTTGTCCTCTTCAGTGGCAAGGCGCACCATGGGGCGCAGCGGCGCCACCAGGCTCTCGTCCGGCACCTCCGTGTTTCCCTTCACACATTCGCCGTACTCCAGTCCGCGGGACGTGTCCAGGATGACCCCTTGGCCGGGGCGGACAGACATCCCCTGGGGGTCAAAATAGTATTGCTTTCCTCCGCTTTTAAAGCGGACGCCGATGATCTCAGCCATGGGAACCTCCAAAGAGTGATGATACGATACGTTACAGTTCATCGCGGTGGGCGCCGGCTGCCAGCCAGCCGGCTAGGTGCCCGGCGCCCACGTTAAAGGCGCAGGCCCGGCGCAGCGCCGACAACAGCTCGATCCGCGCCGACAGCCGCCGAGCCTGACCGGCATCCCCGGCCCGGCGCTTTAACGCATCCAAAAGCAGGCCGGCCGTGTCGTCCAGCAGGGCGGTCAGCGCCGGGCGCTCCATGCCCTCCAGGGAAACGGCGTACTCCAGCAGGGCCCGCTCGTCCGCGTCCGCCAGCAAGGCGGCCAGTGTCTCCGCCCCGTCTCCGGCCTCGCCGGCGGCGGGGGCCTCTGCCTTCACCAGGCGCAGCGTCTCGCACCGGGAGCGGATGGTGGGCAGCAGGACGGCTTCGTTCTCCGCCAGCAGGAGAAAGGCGGCGTACCGGGGCCCCTCCTCCAGCAGCTTGAGCAGCACATCCTGCACCTGGGGAGAGAGGGCCTGGGCCTCCGGAAAGAGGTACACCTTGCGCGGCGCCTCGTTGGGCCGGATGTAGGCGTCGGCCCGCAGGGCCCGGGCGTCGTGCACGGAGACCCGTTGCGCCCCGCCGCCCGCCACGGTTACGTCGGGGTGGATGCCCGCCGCCGCCTTGCGGCAGCCGGAGCAGCGCCCGCAGGGCAGGGTGCCCTCTCCCGTACACACATAGGCCCGGCACAAAAAATCCGCCAGGGCGCGTTTGCCGGCTCCGGCGGGACCGCTCACGATATAGGCGTGGGAAAGCCCGCGCCCGCTCAAAAGGCGCGCGACGCGGTCCCTCACCGCTTCATTTCCGGCGGGCAGACGCAGCTCCATGTCAAATACGCTCAAAGCGCTCGATGTCCACCACAAAAATGGTGGCGCCGCCCACGGTGACTTCCACCGGCACACTGGGGTAGTATCCAAAGCTTGCCTCGGTGGCGGTGAACACCATCTGCTTTCGGCTGTGGGAGCGCTCCTTGATGATATCAATCACCGCCTGGACCCTGGCCTCGTCTACGCCCACCAGGATGGTGACGTTGCCCGCCTTGAGAAAGCCCCCCGTGGTGGCCAGCTTGGTGGAGGAGAATCCCCCCTTTGTAAGCGCCTGTGACACGGCACCGGCATCGTCGTAATTTACAATGGCCAACACCAGCTTCATCGCGGGACCCCCCTCTCTGTGCTTGCGTGTTCCTATTATAACCTATTTTTAAAAAATAGGAAAGATGTTTTTCTGAAAAAGCCCTTCTTCCTTCCCTTCCCGCGGAAAGGGACACCCGGCCCCGGTCCGGCAAACGGCAGCCGGCCCGCCCGGGTGAAAGCCGCGGGCGGGCCGGAACGACATTTTAAATCCAGATCAGACGCTGCGGGGGCCCTTGGAATAGGCCACCACGGTGCGCCGGTTGGGCTCTGTACCCATGGAATAGGTCACCACATCGGGGTAGTCCTGGAGCGCGGCGTGGATGACATGGCGCTCATAGGCGTTCATGGGCTCCAGGGTCACGTTGCGGCGGTATTTCACCACCTTGCCCGCCACCTTCTGGGCGAGGTGCTCCAGCGCCTCCTCCCGCTTGGCCCGGTAGTTCTCCACGTCCACATGGATCCGCACCCGCTTGGCGGCGCCCCGGTTTACCGTATAGCTGGTGAGCTGCTGGATGGCGTCCAGCGTCTCGCCCCGTCTGCCGATGAGGGCACCCAAATTGCTTCCCTCCAGCACCACCTGATAGCCGCCCTCCTCCTTTTCACTGACCAGCGGGGCGGCGTCCACACCCATGTGGGCCATGAGCCCGGTGAGAAAGTCGGTAATCTGTGCCTGCTTTTCCTTGGACGCCGGACGCGCGGCGGCGGGCTGCTCCGCCGCGGCCGCCTCAGCTGCCGGGGGCGCGGCGGGAGTCTCCTCTGCCGCTTCCTCCGGCACAGGGGGCTGCTCCGGGGCCGCCTCCTCGTCCGGCGCTTCATAATTTACTCTCACTCTGGCGGGCGTACTGCCCAGCCCTAAAAAGCCGCTCTTAGCGCGGTTGAGGATCTCCACGGACACTTCGTCCCGGTCCAGACCCAACTGGGCCAGGGCCGCCGCGATGGCAGCCTCCTCATTCTTGCCGGTGGCTTCAATCCATTTCAGCATAGTAGATCTCTCCCCTTACTCCTTCCAGTCATCGCCGTCCGTATCATCGTCTTCTGTATCATCGTCTTCGCCCTCTGTATCCTCCCACGCGGCGCCGTCGGGCGCTTCCTCGTCGTCCCGGTCCGCCTGGTCCTCGTCCGCGCCCTCCGCGGGCGCCTCCAGTCTGGGTGCCATCATCGCCGCCAGCGGGTCTATGGGCTTGATGTCCCCCTCGTCATCCGTGCCGTCATAATAGGCGGCGTTGGAGACAGCCTCCTCCGGCAGTATGTCCCGCTCGGGCTCGGCCAGAGGCTCTGCGGGCTTCTCCTCCTCCGGCATTTCCAGGTCCGGGTCGCGGTACGGGGTGACAGGATAGCGGTTGGGGTCGTAGGCGCGGCCGCGGGCATAGGCACGCATGCCCACCCGGCTGGCGTCCTGAATCTCTCCCGCACTGGGGCCTCTGTCCCCCTGGGGCTTGCCCTTTTTCTTCTGCTTGTTTTGGTTTTTCTCCGCCAGAGCCCGGGCCCGCCGCTCCGTGGCCCGGCGCTTGCGCTCCTCCTCGTCCGCCAGTTCCTTCTTCTCCCGCTCGGCGCGCTGGGCCGCCACCGCTTCGATGTCCTTCCGGATGAGTTTACTGGCCGTCCACTCCTGCACAATCATAAACAGGCTGTTTGAAATCCAGTAGACACAGAGGCTGGCGGGCAGAGTGTAGCCAATCCACAGGGAGATGATGGGCATCATGAAGGTCATGCTCTTGTTGGTGGACGCCGCGGCGCCCTCCAGCGGGGGTGCGCCGGCGCTGTTTGTCTTCAGCGAGAACTTCATGGACAGGTAGGCCACCAGCGCGGAGAGAATGGGCAGCAGGAAAAGTCCCACGGTGGCCCAGGAGTGGACCTCATATCCAAAGATGTTCCACTGGGGGATGGTGCCCAGATTAAGCCCGAGGAACGAGAAGTCCAGCTCGAAAATCTTTTCCCCGATCTGCGGCAGGGCGGCCTTCACGGCGTCATACTGCCGGAACAGCCCCTCCGCGATGGTGATTTCTCCCGTGTTCGCGGCGGAAATCACCTCACCGAACAAAAAGTTGGACAGCTCGTTGATCTCATCCGTGGTGAGGCCCATCATGTAGTAAAGAGGACGCCGGATGACGGAGTACAGGGCAATCAGAATGGGCAGGGGGAGCAGGGACCAGAGGCAGCCCCCCATGGGGTTGACCTTCTCCCGCTCGTAGAGCTTCTGAATCTCCTGATTGGTTTTCATTTTGTCGCCGGCATATTTCTTCTGGATCACCTGCTGCTGGGCTGAAATGGCGCTCATCCGCACCATGCTCTTTTTCCCCTTGACCGACAGCGGGAACAGAATGACCTTGGAGACCAGACAGAACACAATGATGGCGACGCCGTAGTCATGAAACGTAAAATAAAGCGTGCGCAACAACCACGCAAGGGGGATGAGAATGAGATTAAATAAATCAGTCATGCAATATGCCTCCAAAAGGTATTGTTCACGCTGTGAAGGCGGCCGGGGCGCGCATAGGCCGCGCGGTCCCCGGCCGGCTCATTTCTGGTCCCGCGGCGGGGGCCAGGAATCAGGTACGGGGTCATATGCAATAGACGGCTGCCTGTGAAACGGGTGGCATTTGGAAAGCCGGCGCAGGGCCAGAATACCGCCCCTCAGGGCCCCGAAACGCTCGATTGCCTCCAGCGCGTATGCGGAGCAGGTGGGAATAAACCGGCAGGCGGGCGGGCGCATGGGGGAGATGTAGGTCCGGTACCCCCGGATGATCCAGAGCATGGCCCGCCTCATGGGGTGCCCTCTCTCCGCAGGAGGCCCAGCTTGTCCGCCAGGCGGAGCAGACTGTCCTGCAGGGTGCCGTACGGCGCGCGGACGGCCCGCGCTCTCCCCACCACAACAATGTCCCACCCGGGGAGGAAGGCCTCCTCATGGGTGCGGTAAATCTCCCGGATCCGCCGGCGCAGCTTATTTCGCACCACCGCGTTTCCGAGCTTGCCCCCCACGGTGATGCCCAGCCGGTTCACACCGAGCCGGTTTTTCCGGCAGTAGACCGCCAGCACCGGGGAGGCGCTGTTTTTTCCTTTGGCGTACAGCCGGCGAAAATCCCGGTTTTGCTTTAGAGAAACGGTATACCTCACGGCAGCAGGGCTCCTTTTCTGCGGACGCTTCACGGGGGCGGTGAAATGACCTTCCCCGCCCCTCGTGTCACTCTATACGATTCCCGCCCACATCAAAGCGTAAGCACAGCGCGGCCCCTGGCCCGGCGACGGGCCAAGATCTTGCGGCCGCTCCGGGTGGCCATGCGCTTCCGAAACCCATGCTCTTTGGAGCGCTGGCGCCGTTTGGGCTGATAGGTACGAACCATAACCGATACACCTCCCGTATCATTTTGAGCGGTAACCTTCCCGCCCACCACAACAGGCGGACCTGCCGCCTGTGGTCGTCAAAATAAGCGCGGTACTCTCATATCGCGTAAAAATTATTATATCGGATACTCTTTCTTTCTGTCAACCTTAATTTAAAAGCGGGCAGAAAAAGAACGCAAAAACCCGGCCTTTTCCTTGCACAGGACTATGATTTTTGTTATAATAACAGCATCATAGATGAGAATGAAAATACGGGGGCCCAGAGCATGCAGTTTCCAGCTGAAATTTGGACAAAGA
Source organism: uncultured Oscillospiraceae bacterium (assembly GCA_964415275.1). GTDB lineage: Bacteria > Bacillota > Clostridia > Oscillospirales > Oscillospiraceae > JAEWRY01. Next base: position 7,250 of record CAYPZF010000040.1, read on the forward strand.
TCCTCTCCCTTATGGAGGGTGAGATGACCGCCACCACCATTAACACGTGGTTTGACGACGCGGTGGCCGTCGCGCTAAACGAGGCAAGTTTTGTCCTCCACACACCCTCCAACTTTAAACGTGATATCATCCTCTCCCGCTACATCCCCAACATCAAGAAGGCCCTTCACGAGCTTTTTTCCGCCGACTTTGATGTGGTGGTCCTGGGAGAGGGCAGCCTTGAGCGCCAGGCCGATGAGAACAGGCAGCACGCCTTTCTGCCGGGCACCGAGGAATATACCTTCGAGCGCTTCGTGGTGGGCAATTCCAACAAGTTTGCCCACGCGGCCTCCCGGGCGGTCGCGGACCACCCCGCCCTCTCCTACAACCCTCTTTTTATTTATGGGGAATCCGGCCTGGGCAAAACCCATCTGCTCTACGCCATCGCCCATACCATCCATCAAAACCACCCGCACTTTCGCATCGTCTACATAAAGGGCGACTCCTTCACCAATGAGCTGATCCAGGCCATCCGGGAGGGGCACAACCAGGAGTTCCGGGAGAAGTTCCGGGCCGCCGACGTCTTCCTGATGGACGACGTGCAGTTCATCGCCGGCCGCGACTCCACCCAGGAGGAGATGTTCCACACCTTCAACACCCTTTACGAGGCGAAAAAGCAGATTGTATTCACCGCCGACCGTCCGCCGAAGGAGATGCTCCGCCTGGAGGACCGGCTGAAGACCCGGTTTGAATGGGGCCTTCTGGCCGACATCCAGCCACCGGACTACGAGACCCGGGTGGCCATCATCAAAAACAAAGCCATCCGCATGGGGGTGGAGATGCCTGACCCCGTGCTGGAATATGTGGCCCAGAACATCACCTCCAATGTCCGCCAAATTGAGGGGACCATCAATAAGATTATGGCCCTGCAGGAGATGGAGGGCAAAGCGGTGAACACCGCCACTGTCGTCCGGGCGGTGCAGGACATGTTCCGGGACAAGAGCGACATTCTGCCCACCTCCGACGTCATTATAGAGGAGACCTGTAAGTTCTACTCCCTTGAAAACGAGGCCCTGCGCGGCCAGGGGCGCACCAAGGACACCGCCCTTGCCCGCCAGATTTCCATGTACCTTATCCGCCAGATGACCTCCCTCTCTCTCAAAGAGATTGGCCGGGAATTTGAAAATCGGGACCACACCACGGTCCTCCACTCCATCGACCGGGTGGAAAAGCTCAAAAAGAGCAAGCCGGAGGTGGCCGAAATCATCAAGGACATCTCCTCTAACATCAACGCCCGGTATGAATAGCCGCCCCTGGGGTTTTCCACATAAAAATGTGGAATGTGAAGGATTTTCTGTGGAAAACCCGCCCCCGCCCATGTCACCTGTGGATAACCAAATATCTTTCCACACACGGTGTGGACGGCAAATGCATTGACCCGAAACGGGTTCACAGCGCTTT
>CAYPZF010000041.1:0-8521 GCA_964415275.1 uncultured Oscillospiraceae bacterium
CCCCGCCGCGTTTTTTAATCAGCAAACGAAAATTTGCGTTATCTGAATCATCTTATCAGATTACAAGGAAAATTTCCACACCTTTTTCCCCTTAATCCAGTATTTTTTGGGGCTGAAACGCCAGGTGGTCGGCGGAGACCAGGCGGTACTCTATCTGACCCCGTCTGCCCTCCAGGGCGAGGCGGCACCCGCCGCTGTGGAGGTGCCCGTAAAAGCACCGCTCCACCCCGTACGCCTCCATCAAACCAATGATCTCCTCACAGGTATACCCCTGATAGCAGGGCGGGTAGTGGAGAAAGCAAATCTTAGGCCCGGGTCCCCCCGCCTTGAGCGAGGTCTCCAGCCTTTGGAGCTCCCTGCGAAAGATCTTTTCATTGTGTCCCCCCGGCCGCTGGTCCTCCTCGTAGAACCAGCCCCGGGTCCCGCAGAGGGCCACCGTACCGTAGCGGTGGCTGTTGTTGTGCAGGATATCCAAGGTGGTAAACCCCTCTGCCTCAAAAAAACGCTTCATTTTCGCGGCCGTGGTCCACCAGTAGTCGTGGTTGCCCTTGAGGAGGAGCTTGCGCGCCCCCGGCAGCCTGTCCAGAAAGGCAAAGTCGGGCGCGGCCTCCTCCAGGCTCATCCCCCAGGAGATGTCCCCGCAGATCACCACCGTATCCTCCGGTCCCACCGCGCGCCAGCCGGCCTCCAGCTTTTCCACATAGCCCGTCCAGCCGCCGCCGAATACGTCCATGGGCTTGTCCGTGCCCAGGGAAAGGTGGGTGTCGCCAATCGTATAGAGGGCCAACCCATCACCTCAATCTGTCAGTTTGATGCTAAGGTCCCGCGTCATTGCAGCAGTTCCAGCACCTTGTCCACCATATGTTCCTTCTCCACCCACTGGTCAAAACGCGCCGTCTTGTCCTTGAGCGCGGCCAGGGGCGCCGGCACCTCCAGCCCGGTCTCTTGGCTGAGCTGGTCCAGGATGCCGGTCCCCTGGGCCAGCTCGGTGACGTCCAGGGCCCCCAGCACGCTGTCGCAGAACTTGAAGGGGCTGGCGGTGGACACCAACACGGTGGGGGTCTCGTCCCCGGTCTCCCCGCGGTAGTCCTCCATCACGCGGAAGGCCACGGCGGTGTGGGGGTCAATCAGGTAGTTGTGGTCCCGCCATACCCGGGCGATGGTCTCCTGGGTCCTGTCATCGTCACAGCAGCCGGCATAGAACAGCTTGGAAAGCTGGCGGCGGACGGCCTCGCTCACCTCATAGCGCCCGGTCTCGGCCAGGGCGTCCATGCAGGCGCGCACCTCCTGGTCATCCTGGTTAGACAGGTCAAAAATCAGCCGCTCCAGGTTGCTGGAGATGAGGATGTCCATAGAGGGCGACATAGTGTTGTAGAAGGGCCGGTTGCGGTCGTAAATCCCGGTCCTCAGGAAGTCGGTCAGCACATTGTTCTGGTTGGAGGCGCAGATCATCGTCTTAATGGGCAGCCCCATCTTCTTGGCGTAGTAGGCGGAGAGAATGTTGCCGAAGTTGCCCGTGGGCACGCAGACATTCACCGGCTCGTCGCTCTGGATGGCCCCCTCCCGGAGCAAATCGCAGTAGGCGGAGAAGTAGTAGACAACCTGCGGCAGCACCCGGCCCCAGTTGATGGAGTTGGCGGAGGAGAAAAAGAACCCGCGCTCCGCCAGCCGCTCCTGCAGCCCGGTGTCTGAGAAGAGCCGCTTCACGCCGGTCTGGGCGTCATCGAAGTTGCCAGCGACGGCGCACACGCCCACGTTGTCCCCCTCCTGGGTGTTCATCTGGAGCTCCTGGATGTCGGAGACGCCGTCCCTGGGGTAAAAGACCAGGATGCGGGTCCCCTCCACGTCGCGGAAGCCCTCCAGGGCGGCCTTGCCCGTGTCACCGGAGGTGGCCACCAAAATGCATGCCGTCTTCTTCTCCTCGTTCTTCTTCAGGGCGCCTGTCAGGAGATGGGGGAGCATCTGGAGCGCCATGTCCTTGAAGGCGGCGGTGGGCCCGTGCCACAGCTCCAGGCACCAGGTTTTGTCGTCCACCCGACGCACGGGGGCCACCTGGGGGGCGTCAAACTTCTCCCCGCTATAGGCCTTGGCGGCATAGCCCGCCAATTCGGAGGCGGAGAAGCCGTCCAGATACGGGGTCATGACGTAGACCGCCCGCTGCTGGTAGGACATATCCCGCATGGTCTCCATAGCGTTCGGTGACACCTTGGAGAATACCACAGGGGTAAGCAGGCCGCCGTCAGGGGCGAGCCCCATGGCAATGGCCTGAGAAGATGTCAGCTGCATTTTCTTGTTGCGCGTACTCAGGTAATACATATTTTCGTCACGACCCTCATCAGATTTGTATAAAATACCGCGTCAATGAGCGGCTCACTGTAATTGCGCCGGAGCAGCCGCTCCGCCAGTTTTTCCATGTCCCAAACGCCGTCCATCCCCCTGGGCAGACGGCTGGCCCCGTCCCAGTCCCCGCCGATGGAGACATGGCGCGCTCCGCCCAGGGCCAAAAAATGCTCCAGGTGCGCCACCACTGTATCCAGGTCCGGGTCCTCCCCCAAAAACGGGGCGTACATGTTGAGCCCGGCCACACCATCGCTCTCTATTATGGCAGTAAACTGACTGTTGGTCAAGTTCCTTTGGTCAGAATAAACCGCCCTGGCGTTGGAGTGGCTGGCGAACAGCGGACCCCGGGCACACGCCGCCACATCCCAGAACCCCGGGTCGGAGAGGTGGGACACATCCACCAGCATTCCCAGGGCCTCCATGCGGCGCACAAAGTCCCGCCCCAGCGCGCTGAGGCCCCGCTCCGGCGCCTCGGCGTTAGAGCCGGACAGGGCGTTTGCGTGATTCCAGGTGAGGTTCACCGCCCGCACCCCCATGCGGTGCGCCTCCTCCAGCTTCCCCAGGTCGCAGTTCAGCATCTCCGCCCCCTCCACAGAGAGGAAGGCGGCCGACCGGCCCGAGGCGAAGGCGGCCTCCGCCTCCCCCGCGCCGCGGCAGAAGGCAATCAGGTCGGCGTTGCGGTCCATCTCCCACCGAAAGAGCGCGTATTGCGCCCTCAGCACCTCCCACAGCTCCAGGCCCGGCGTGTCCTCCGCGGAGCCGAAGAGGGCGAAAAACTGGGCATAGCGGGGGAACACGCGGGTGCGGCACAGGTTAAGCTGCCCCGCCCGGTCTCGCAGGGGCCCGCCGTCAAGGTAGCAGCGCAGTATCGTGTCACAGTGCCCGTCAAAGAGCCGTTGTGTCAAGGGGACCTCTCTCCTCAAAACGCGTTTTCCCACAGATGTATCACGGGCTTTGCAGTCCTCAGCCCCTGGGGCGCGTAGACCTCGGCCACGTCAAAGCGGGGCTGGAGCTCCGTGGGGTGCTCCGCCAGATAACAGGCGGCGGTGGCGCGCAGGCGGGCCTGCTTTCTCCGGTCCACGAAGGCCCGCGCCGGGGCAAAGGAGTCGTCCTTCCGCAGCTTGACCTCCACAAAGACCAGAAAGCCGCCCCGCTCGGCAATCAGGTCAATCTCCCCGAAGCGGCAGCGGTACCCGGCAGCCACCACACGGTATCCCCGCGCCCGCAGATAATCGGCCGCCAGCGCCTCCCCCCATCTGCCCAACAGCCTGGCCTCTCCCCCGCTCATAGGCGCTTGAGAAAGGTCCTGCGGTGGATGGGGCAGGGCCCCAGCTTCCGCAGGGCCTCATAGTGTCCCTTGGTGGGGTATCCCTTATGCCGCTCGAACCCGTAGCCCGGGTAGCGCAGGGCCATCTCCGCCATGTAGCGGTCGCGGCTCACCTTGGCCAGAACGGAGGCCGCCGCGATGGAGGCGCTGCGGCCGTCCCCCTGCACCACCGTCCGGCCGGGACAGGCGATGCCGGTGCGTTTGTCCCCGTCTACCAGCGCGAAGTCGGGGGCGGGGTCCAGCGCCCGGATGGCCAGGTCCATGGCCTTCATCCTGGCGTTCAGGATGTTCACCCGGTCAATTTCCTCCGGGTCCACCCAAGCCACCGCCCAGGCCGTCGCCCCGGCCGTAATCTCATCAAACAGGCGCTCCCGCACCTTCTCCCCCAGCTTCTTGGAGTCGTTAAGGCCCGGAAGCTCCAGCCCCCGGGGCAAAATGACCGCCCCGGCATACACCGCCCCGGCCAGGGGCCCCGCCCCCGCCTCGTCGGCGCCGCACACCAGCCGGTATCCGGCGGCGTAACAGTCGTGCTCCAGCGTCCAAAGATCCATGGCGCCCCCCATCACATGGTGTAGAGGGCGAACACCCCCGGCCCGGGGACGTCACTCACCACAATATGCCCGTTTCCGGCATTGTAGAAGCACATCGGCACCTGAAAGGAGGTCAGGTTCGCCGTGGCCGCCGCGTCGTAGGCATAGCCCAGCCCTGTCAGCAGGTCATAGTAGTCCTCGCATGGGGCGAAGGAGTCGATGTTGTATTCGTAGATGATAAGTCCATACTCATTTTCATGTACCGTGGGCGTGTAGCCGTAGAGGGCGCCAAAATCGGGCAGCCACCAGGCGTCGCTGTAATAGGCGGTGGTGTCTTGGCCCCCGGCCGTCTGCTTGATGAATGTAAGTACCTGGCTGTCCTCCGACTCCACCCCGTCCCGCACCGAGGTGACAACCACCTGGTAGGTCCCTCCCGGGGTGAGACCCGTGAGCTCCGCTGAGTAGCCCTCCCCGTAGGAAAACCGCAATTGGTTGCCGTACTTGTCCACACCGTATCCGAACCGCTCTTCCCCCGCCTGCCGGTAGTAGACGTGGTAGTGGTCGGCGTCGGTGGGGTCCCACTGGAGGAAGGCGATGCCGGCGGTCTCCCTCACCACCCGTAAGTTGGGGGGAGGCGCCGGGGCGGTGCCGGCGGCAAAGTCGGTCAGGGTGAGCATCTGCTTTTTGGTCATATCCTTAACCAGGTTCACCGGGATGGCGAACCCCAGGTTTTCTCCCCCCAGAATGGCGGCATACGTGACGCCGATTACCTCTCCCTGGCGGTTAAAGAGGGCGCCGCCGCTGCTGCCCTGACTGATGGCGGCGGTGGTCTGGAGCTCCCCGTCCCAGATGGAGGAGATGATTCCCTCAGAAACCGTGTTAAACAGCCCCACGGGGCTGCCGATGGCCACCACGCTCTCGCCAAGCCTCACCTGGTCCGAGTCCCCCAGCTTCACGCTGGGCAGCCCCGTCCGGTCAATTTTCAGAATGGCCAAATCACGGCCCTTATCGTAGTCCTGGACCCAGACCTCCCCCTCGTAATGGGTCTCGTCATCAAACGCCACACTGATTTTAGCCGCTCCGTCAATCACATGGTAATTGGTGACGATGGTGCCGTCGCTTCCGATGATGATGCCGCTGCCCTGGGCGTACCCGCCCGGCGTCTCACAGAGGAGGAGCACAATGCTGCGGGCGTTTTGGGCAATCTCGGTGACCTCCAGATTGACCTGGGGAGGGCGCTGGACAATCACCGACGAGATGAGGGCGCTGGCCGCCGCCTCGCTCACCTTCCCCTGACCCGCCAGCCGCTCCACCAGCAGCAGGTCGGTGTCCTTGCAGGGAAACCGCAGGGCCTCGTAGCACATCCGGGCCATATGCCCCCGGTGGAAGGCGCTGCTCTGCAGCTCCTCCCAAAAGGCGTCGCTGATGAGTCCAATCTGATTGGAAAACGCGATGGCCTTGGCGTAAGTAAAGTCCCCCTCCCCGTCCCGGTACCCCAGGCAGCGCAGGAGGAAGGTGGCAAACATCCGGGCGTCGATGGCCTGGTCGGCCCCGAAGGTGGTCTCCCCGATGCCCTTGGTTATCCCCTGGGTCCAGGCGTAGGCCACATAGCCGCGGGCCCACTCCGGCACATCCGTAAAGGGGATTTCCTCCCCCGCCAGACCGCCCGCCTCCGCCTCACCGCCCATGAGCCGCACCAGCATGGTCACGCCCTCGGAGCGCTTCGCCGTCCGCTCCAGCTCGAACCCGCTCCCCGTCCCCCGGAACACACCCAGGGCGGAGAGCTGTTCGGCGTAGGGCGTGTAGTCCAGCAAGACCCCCAGCGCCGGCACGTGCAGGCACAGCAGCGCCAGCAGCAGGCAGAGTGCCCTGCGCGCCCTCATGTTTTGTTTCTTCACGTGGCATCCTCCTCTTTCCCGGCTTGATTCTCCGGTAGCTCAAGTGTAAAGCGCCCCAGCTTTCCACCCCTGTATTCGTCCAGCAGCACATAGGCCATCCGCTCCAGGTCGGCCTCGCCGCCGGAAATCAGAAACCCCCGTCTGCGCGCGGCCCGCTCCAGCAGCGCCCAGCCGTCGGCTCCGTCCGGTATCTCAATCTTGTAGCGGGCCGTCACCGCCTGGGGATAGCGGGCGGCCAACAGCTCCATAAAGTGCCGGGCCAGCGTCTCCACGTCCATAATGTCGTCCCGCACCGCGCCGGTAAAGGCTAGGTACATCCCGGTGGTCTGGTCCTCGAATTTGGGCCACAGGATGCCGGGGGTGTCCAACAGGTCCAGGCCGGCGTCCACCGCCACCCACTGCTTGCCCCGGGTGACGCCCGGCCTGTCCTGGGCCTTGGCCGACTTCCGTTTCGCCACCCGGTTGATAAAGGTGGACTTGCCCACATTGGGCACCCCCACCACCATAGCCCGCACCGGGCGGCCGACCTGGCCCTTCTCCCGCCAGCGGGCGATCTGCTCTTTGAGCACGCCGCGCACCGCGCCGGGAAACTGGCCGATCCCCCGGCCGCTCCTGGAGTCGCACTCCAGCACGGCAAGGCCCCGGCCCCGGAACCAGTCCCCCCAGGCCCGGTTCCCGTCCGGATCGGCCTGGTCGGCCCGATTGAGGACAATCAGCCGGGGCTTTTCCCCCACCAGCGCGTCAATGTCCGGGTTGCGGCTGGAGATGGGGATGCGGGCGTCAATAAGCTCCACCACCGCGTCCACGTGCTTGAGCTGATCCTCCATCATACGCCGGGTCTTGGTCATATGCCCGGGGTACCACTGGATGTTCAAACCGCCCGCCTCCTATCATACGTTCTGTCCAAGCCGCCCTTCGGCCTGTTTGTCCGCTTTCTGCTATGATACACCATTTTCACGTCGAAAACAGGAGAAAAGAGGCCCAAAGGGCCCTTCTCTGGAGAAAACCCCGTCCGGGGACTCTCCGCGGCGCGCTGTCCGCCCCCACGCACCGCCTCCGCTATTTCTTCCTCTCCTCCCAGTAGCGCCGGGCCGCCTGCTCCGCCTTGTTTTCGCCGTACCGGTAGTACACCCTGTCCCGGATTGCGTCCGGCAAGTACTGCTGCTTTACATACCGGTTCGGGAACGCGTGGGGGTAGAGGTAGCCCTGCTCCCGCTCCATGCCGGTGGTGTCGGCGTGGACGTTCTGTAAATGGCGCGGGATGTCTCCCGTCTTCCCTCTGCGCACGTCGGCCATGGCCTCGTTGATGCCCTCGTAGGCCGTGTTGGACTTTGGGGCGGTGGCCATCAGCACCACCGCGTCCGCCAGGGGGATGCGGGCCTCGGGCAGCCCCAGCATATTGGCCGCGTCCACGCAGGCCTTCACAATGGGGATGGCCTGGGGATAGGCCAGCCCCACGTCCTCGCAGGCGATGACCATCAGCCGCCGGCAGGCGGAAATCAGGTCCCCCGCCTCCAGCAGCCGGGCCAGGTAGTGCAGCCCGGCGTCCGGGTCGGACCCCCGGATGGACTTCTGGAGCGCGGAGAGGATGTCGTAGTGGCTGTCCCCCTCCCGGTCGTACCGCATGGCGGAGCGCTGGGCCGCCAGCACGGCGTCCTCCATGGGGATGCGGAATCCATCCGCCACCTTTTCCGGCGCGGCCAGCAGGAGCTCCAGGGCGTTGATGGCTTTGCGCACGTCTCCGCCGCAGGCGGCGGCAATATGCTCCAGCACGCCGTCCTCCCAGGAGATGGGACCGCCCAGCCTGTCCTCCATGACCGAGACCCCCCGCCGCAGGGCGGGCATCACATCGGCAGCCTCCACCGGCTTGAACTCAAACACGGTGGCCCGGCTGAGGACCGCGTTGTAGACGTAAAAATATGGGTTTTCGGTGGTGGACGCGATAAGGGTGATCTTCCCGTTTTCCATAAACTCCAGCAGTGACTGCTGCTGCTTCTTGTTAAAGTACTGAATTTCATCCAGGTAGAGCAGCACACCCTCCGGGGCCAGCAGCGTCCCGATGTCCCCCATGATGTCCTTGATGTCGGAGATGGAGGCGGTGGTCGCGTTGAGCCGGTGCAGGGGCCGCTGGGTTCTGGCGGCGATGATGCCCGCCACCGTGGTCTTCCCCGTCCCCGACGGCCCGTAAAAGATCAGATTGGGGATGCTCCCCCCCTGAATCACCCGGCGCAGCAGGCCGTCCTGCCCCAGGATATGCCGCTGTCCCACCACATCGTCCAGCGCGGTGGGTCTGAGTTCATCCGCCAGCGGACGGTACCCCATGCCCCGTCCCTCCTTCCGCCAATCCGGTAAGCCCTATGGGACCATTTTGTCCCTTTCTTTTCCTATTATAACATATGTTCGATTGTCCGTAAAGAGAGAATCGC
>CAYPZF010000042.1:0-8236 GCA_964415275.1 uncultured Oscillospiraceae bacterium
GCGGACGTCGCGGCTGCGTTGGAGGTTGCGGAACAGGTCGGCTGCCCAGTGCTTCTGAAGGCGTCTGCCGGCAGCGGAGGACGCGGCATCCGCCGCTGCGACAGCCCGCAGGAGATTCCCGGCGCGTTTTTACGGGCACAGGCGGAAGCGAGAGCCTGCTTCGGCAAGGACGAAATGTACCTGGAAAAGCTGGTGCTTCGCCCCCGCCACATTGAGGTTCAGATTCTGGCGGATCAATATGGCCATATCATTCACCTCGGTGAGCGGGACTGCTCCGTTCAGCGGCGCAACCAGAAGCTGATTGAGGAAGCTCCTGCCTATGGATTGGCTCCGGCTCTGCGGGAAGAGATGGGAGAGGCCGCCGTCCGCGCCGCGGCCGCCGTGGGATACGTGGGCGCGGGAACTGTGGAATTTCTGCTGGACAGCGATGGAAAGCAGTTTTATTTCATGGAAATGAACACCCGTATTCAGGTAGAGCACGGCATCACGGAGCTGGTCACCGGTGTGGATCTGGTGCGAGAGCAGCTGCGGATCGCCTCCGGACTTCCGTTGGACATGACACAGGAGGATGTCCGGCTCACCGGACACGCCATGGAGTGCCGCATCAACGCAGAGGACCCCGCGGAACACTTTCGCCCCTGTCCCGGAGAGGTAACGTTCCTGCACTTTCCCGGTGGAAACGGCGTCCGCGTGGACTCCTGCCTTTATAACGGGTGCTCCATGTCCCCCTACTATGACTCACTGGCCGCCAAGCTGCAGGTCCATGCGCCCACCCGGCTGGGAGCCGTGCGGAAAATGCGCCGCTGTTTAGAGGAGTTTACGCTGGAGGGCTTTCCCACCAATGCGGAGGTGTCCTATCAGATCCTGCATCATCCCGTTTTTGTGCGGGGTGGCTGCAGCATTTCTTTTTTGGATGAGGAACTGGACCGTCTGCTGGACTTCAGCAGACGAATCGGCAAGCATGAGGAGATCCTATGAACGATATTTTTGCCAGGCGCCGGGCCCGTGTGCTTGCCATGAAGGCCGCGCGGGAGAGCTATGTACCAAAAGAGAAATTAATCACCTGCCCGCACTGCCAGAAGGAGATGGAACGAGCGGCGGCATCAGATAACCTTGCCGTATGTATTGGCTGCGGATACCATTGGCCCGTTAGCGCCTACCGGCGGCTGAACATGCTGCTGGATTCCGGCTCCTTCCGCGAGCTGAACGAAAGGATTCCTGCCGCCAACCCCCTCTCCTTCCCGGGATATGGGGCAAAGCTGTCTGAGACCCAGAGAAAGACCGGCTTGACCGAGGCCGTTGTCACCGCCCACGGAACCATTTGCGGGTATAGATGTGTGATCGGCGTGCTGGACGGCCGCTTTTTCATGGGCAGCATGAGCGCCGCCGTGGGTGAAAAGATCACCCTCGCGGTGGAGCACGCCGCCAAAAACAGGCTTCCCCTGATTCTTTTTTCCGCCAGCGGCGGCGCCCGAATGCAGGAGGGGATTTTGTCCCTGATGCAAATGGCAAAAACCAGCGCGGCCATCGCGCAACTGTCCCAAAAGGGACTGCTCTATATCTCTGTGATGACAGACCCCACCACCGGCGGCGTCACCGCCAGTTTCGCCTCACTGAGAGATATTATCCTGGCGGAGCCAGGCGCTTTGATCGGCTTTGCCGGCCCCCGGGTCATTCAGCAGACCATCGGGGAATCTTTGCCGGAGGGCTTCCAGCGCTCGGAATACCAGATGGAGCACGGCTTTGTAGACGCCATTGTGCCCCGTGCCCGGATGAGGGACACGCTGGCGCAGCTCTTGCGTCTGCATGAGAAAGGAGGCCGCCATGCCTGAGCTGACCGCCGCGCAGCGCCTCGCGATCGCCCGGCATCCCCAGCGGCCCAACATCACCGATTATATCCAGGGCCTGTTCACCGACTTCTTTGAACAAAAAGGAGATCGGCTCTGCGGGGAGGACGGCGCGATTCTGGGGGGCGTTGCTTTGTACCACGGGAAAAGCGTCACCGTCATCGGCACCCGCAAGGGGAAAACGCTGGAGGAAAACCTCCGGTGCAACTTTGGAATGCCCAACCCGGAGGGATACCGCAAGGCGTTGCGCCTGATGCGCCAGGCGGAAAAGTTTCGCCGCCCCATCATTACCTTTATTGACACCTCCGGCGCCTATCCGGGCGTGGATGCGGAAGCCCACGGACAGGGAGAGGCCATTGCCCGCAATCTCTATGAGATGAGCCAGCTGACGGTGCCTGTCATTGCCGTCATTACAGGAGAGGGAAACAGCGGCGGCGCTCTGGCGCTGGGTGTGGCCAACCGGGTGCTGATGCTGGAGCACGCGGTGTATTCCATCCTGTCACCGGAGGGCTTTGCGTCTATTTTGTGGAAGGACGCCTCCCGGCAGGAAGAGGCCTGCGCGCTGATGAAGCTGACCGCCCCGGAGCTGCTGCGGCTTGGTGTCGTTGATGATATCATTTCCGAGCCGGACGGCGGCGCCCATCTGGCAGTTAAAATTACAACACAGCAGGTGGACCAGGCGATCCAGCAGGCACTTGCCGAGGTGTCCAGGCTCAATGGCAGTATGCAGGCAAAGGAACGCTGTCGAAAATTTCGTAGGATGGGAACCCTTGTTCCCAATGGAGAAAAACATGAGCGGAATCAAAATCAGGGGGACCGGGTGCGCTGTCCCCGCCCACATACTGAGAAATGAAGATTTAAGCCGGATTGTGGAGACAAGCGACGAGTGGATCGCCTCCCGCACGGGCATCCGGCAGCGCCATCACTGCACCTCGGAGTCCCACACGCAGCTATGCGCGGATGCCGCCAGGGAGGCCCTGGAGAAGGCGGGGGCTGCGCCGGAGGACATTGGCGTGTGCATCGTCGCCACGCTGACGCCGGATACCATCGTTCCCTCGGCGGCCTGTATGCTGCAAAAGGAACTGGGGCTTGACGAGGACACGCTGTGCTTTGACCTGAACGCCGCCTGCACAGGCTTTCTCTTTGGGCTGCACACGGCGGAGTGCCTTCTGGCCGCCGGCAAAAAAAAGCTGGCGCTGGTCATCGGGGCTGAAGTTCTCAGCCGGATCATCAATTGGTCGGACCGGGGCACCTGCATCCTCTTTGGGGACGGAGCGGGAGCCGCTGTTGTGGAGTGGCGGGAGCACTGGCCCTCCATCGGCGCGGTGCTGGGCGTGAGAGGGGACGACAAGCTGCTTCACGCGGCGGGCCCCGGCACCGGCGCGCCGCCGTACATCCATATGGAGGGCACCAATGTGTTCAAATTCGCGGTGGAGACCATCCCCCGGTGTATGGATCAGGTGCTGGAAAAGACGGGCGTCCAAGCCTCCGAGGTGGATTTTTTTGTGTTCCACCAGGCCAATGCCCGCATCATTGATCTCGCTGTGCGAAAATACCGTATCCCGCCGGAGAAGTACTACAAAAACATCGACCGATACGGGAACACCTCTGCCGCCAGCATCCCGCTTGTGCTCGCGGAATTGGCGCGGGAGAACCGGGTCAAGCGGGGAGACCGGGTGCTGGCAGTGGGCTTTGGCGGCGGCCTGACCTGGGGCGGCGCTTTGATTGAATTTACCTGACTTGAGGAGGTCGCGCCATGAAAAAGCTGAATGAGCTGCTGGGAACGGAATTTCCGCTGATCCAGGGGGGCATGGCAAACATCGCCACCGGCGAATTTGCCGCCGCCTGTTCCAACGCGGGCGCCCTTGGCGTCATCGGGTCCGGCGCCATGCTGGACCCGGAGCTGCTGCGTACTCAGATCCGCATTTGCAAAGAGCGCACAGAAAAGCCCTTTGGCGTCAATCTGATGCTGATGAATCCCTGCGCCGGAGAGATGGCAAAGGTCATTGTCGAGGAGCGGGTCCCGGTGGTTACCACCGGCGCGGGCAATCCCGGCAAGTATATCCCCGTGTGGAAGGAGGCCGGGATTCTTGTTCTGCCCGTGGTGGCCTCTGTGATTCTTGCAAAGCGCCTGACACGTTACGGTGTGGATGCGGTGATCGCCGAGGGCACGGAGTCCGGCGGACATGTGGGGGAGATGACCACCATGGCCCTCGTTCCCCAGGTCATCGACGCTGTGGACGTCCCGGTCATCGCCGCGGGCGGCATTGCCGATGGGCGGCAGCTGGCGGCGGCACTCTCTTTGGGCGCCTGCGGCGCGCAGGTGGGCACCTGTCTGCTGGTCAGCCGGGAGTGCCCCATCCATGAAAACTACAAGCAGGCAATCCTGCGGGCCAAGGATAGCGATACCATCGTCACCGGACGCGGCATCGGCGCGCCGGTACGGAGCTTGAAAAATAAGATGGCCCGAGAGTATATGAGGCTGGAAAAAAAGGGCGCCACGCTGGAGAAACTGGAAAAAGTCACGCTGGGCGGTCTGCGCCGCGCCGTATTTGAGGGCGATGTAGAGTACGGCAGCGTCATGTCCGGCCAGGTGGCGGGGATGCTCCATGAGATAAAGCCTCTGCGGCAGATCTTTGAGGAGCTGTACCATGGCGGACGGGCCATCCTGGAGGAGCGGTGCGGACAATGGGTGTGATAATCCGGGGAAAGCACCTCCCCCTGCCCATCCTGCAGGGCGGCATGGGCGTCGGCATCAGTCTGGACGGACTGGCCGGGGCTGTGGCCGCCTGCGGCGGCATGGGCACCATCTCCACGGCAGATTGCGGCTTTCGGGAGCCGGACTTTGAGAGAGACCCCAGGGGGGCAAACCTCAGGGCGTTGGTCCGGCAAGTGCGCCGGGCCAGGGAAAAAGCGCGGGGCAAGGGGCTGGTTGCCGTCAACGCCATGGTTGCCACCACACAGTATGCCGACAGCATCCGCGCCGCCCTGCGTGCCGGTGTGGATGCCGTGGTCTGCGGCGCGGGCTTACCGCGGGATCTTCCCGCCATTGCGGCGGAGATTACCGACAGCGATGCCGCCATCGCCCCCATCGTCAGCAGCGGCCGGGCGGCGGGGCTGCTGTGCAAGCTGTGGGACCGGCACTATGGCCGGCTCCCGGACTTCGTGGTACTGGAAGGGCCGCGGGCCGGCGGTCACCTGGGCTTTTCCCGGGACGAGCTCTCGGAGCTGCCCACCCTGTCCGCCCTGCTGCGCAGCGTGCTGGAGCAGCTCATGCCCTTCCGGGACAAGTGCGGGCGGGACATTCCCGTTTTTGTGGCCGGCGGCATCGAAAACGGCGCGCAGCTGCGCCGCTACATGAATGAGGGCGCTGCCGGAGGACAGTTTGGCACCCGGTTTATCGCCACGCGGGAATGCGACGCCAGCGAGGCCTATAAGCGCATCCTGCTGGGCGCCAAGGCGGAGGATATCACCATCGTCCAAAGCCCCGTAGGGATGCCGGGCCGTGCCCTGCGAAGCCCCCTGGTCCAGCGGGTAGAGGCGGGCGCGCAGTCAAAGCCCGGCCACTGCATCAACTGCCTTGTACCCTGTCAGCCGAATCACGCTCCATACTGTATTTCCAGGGCCTTGATGGCCGCCTGCGAGGGTGACTGGGAAAACGGCCTGTTTTTCTGCGGCGCGAATGCGGGAGAGGTCACGGCGCTTTCCACTGTGGAAGCGCAGATGGAGCAAATCATGCACGAATGGAGAGACGCAGAGTGAAGATTGGTTTTTTATACGCGGGACAGGGCAGCCAGCGCCCCGGCATGGGCGCCGATCTGTACGAGGCCTATCCCGCCTTTCGCGCGGCATTGGATGGCGTACAGCTGGACTTTGACCTGAAAACGGTCTCCTTCTCCGACCCGGAGGGGATTCTGAACGAGACCCGCTATACCCAGCCCTGCATGGTGGCCTTTGCCGCCGGGTTAACGGCGGTTTTGAACGAGCGAGGGGTTGTCCCCGATGTGGCGGCCGGGCTGTCCCTGGGGGAGTACTCCGCCCTCCACGCCGCCGGCGTCTTTGACGCAAAGACAGCCATAGAGCTGGCGGCCTTTCGGGGGAAGGCCATGGAAGCTGCCGCCGCCGGCCGTCCCAGCGCCATGATGGCGGTGCTGGGGCTGGAGCGGGCGCCGCTGAACGCGGCCTGCCGTCAGGCGGCGGCGGAGACGGGCGGCTGTGTGGTCATCGCAAACTACAACTGTCCCGGCCAGCTGGCCATCGGCGGAGAGGGGGGGGCGGTGGAGCGGGCGGCGATGCTGGCAAAGGAGGCGGGGGCCAAGCGCTGTCTGCCGCTGAAGGTCAGCGGGCCCTTCCACACGCCCCTCATGGCCCCCGCGGGTGAGGCCCTGGCGCGCCGCTTCCGGGAAATCTCCTTCGGAACACCCCGTATCCCGGTGCTCTATAACTGCCTGGGCAGGGAAAAGAGCGGGGGAGAGACCATCCCCGAGCTGCTGGTGCGGCAGGTACAGAGCAGCGTTTACATGGAGGATGTCATTCTCCGTATGGCGGAGCTGGGCGTGGACGTCATCGTAGAGATCGGACCGGGCAAGGCCCTGAGCGGCTTTGTGAGAAAGACCGTGCCGGGGCTTCCTGTCATTGCCGTGGAGACGGCGGCGGATGTGGAAGGCCTCGCGGATAGATTAAAGGAGATCGTATTATGAGCGTTACGGGAAAGACCGCCGTTGTCACCGGCGGCAGCAGGGGGATCGGCCGGGCAGTCTGCCTGGAGCTGGCCCGGGGCGGCGTCAACGTGGCGCTGTGCTATGCGGGAAATCAGACGTCCGCGGAAGAAACCGCCGACCGGTGCCGTGCCCTGGGTGTAAAGGCCATGGCCATGCGCTGTGACGTCTCCGATGCCGGGGAGGTCAAGGCGTTGATGGATGCCGTGAGCGCGGAATTCGGGGCCATCCACATTCTGGTCAATAACGCGGGCATCACACGGGACGGGCTCATGATGACTATGAAGGAGACCGACTTTGACGATGTGATCGCCACCAACCTGAAGGGGGCCTTTTTGTGTACGAAAGCCGTGTCCAGAGGCATGATCAAGCAGCGCTATGGCCGTATTATAAATGTGAGCAGCGTGGTGGGCCTGCGGGGCAATGCCGGCCAGGTCAACTATGCCGCCAGCAAGGCGGGCGTGGTGGGCATGACGAAAGCTGCCGCCAAGGAGCTGGGCTCCCGGGGTATCACGGTTAACGCGGTGGCGCCCGGGTTTATTGAAACGGATATGACGGCGTCCCTCTCCGACAGCGCCAGAACGGCCTGCGTGCTCTCCATTCCCGCGGGAAGGCTGGGGACCGTAGAAGATGTTGCCCGCGCCGTGGCCTTTCTGGCGTCAGAGGAGAGCGGCTACATCACCGGACAGGTACTGGCCGTGGACGGCGGCATGAGCATGTGAGGAGGAATACCATGAATCGACGCAGAGTTGTGATTACCGGCCTCGGCGCCGTGACACCTGTGGGACTGACGGCCCCGGAGAGCTGGCAGGCCGTCAAAGACGGGGTGTGCGGCGTGGGACCCATCACCCAATACGACCCCGCCGGCCAGAAGGTGAAGCTGGCCGCCGAGGTAAAGGGCTTTGATTCGGAGGCCCTGCTTGGAAAGCAGGAGACCAAACGTATGGGCCGCTTTACCCAGTTTGCTCTGGCTGCCGCCAAAGAGGCCCTGGCAGACGCCTCCTTTGACCTGAATCAGGCGGAACCGCACCGCTGCGGCGTCATGGTCTCCAGCGGCATCGGCGGACAGGCCATCACCGAGAGCGAGCATGACCGGGGGCGTGAAAAGGGCTGGGACAGGGTCTCTCCTTTCTATATTCCCACCGCCATCTGCAACATGGCGGCCGGACAGATCGCCATTTACAGCGGGTTCCAGGGCATGTGCACCTGCCCGGTCACCGCCTGCTCCGGCGGCACCAACGCCGTGGGCGACGCCTTCCGCTACATCCGGGACGGCTACGCGGACGCCATGCTCTGCGGCGGAACGGAGGCCAGCATTACCCCGCTGGCCATAGGAGGCTTCACTTCCATGAAGGCGCTGGCCGTGACTGAGGACGTCAGCCGGGCTTCCATTCCCTTTGATAAGGAGCGCAGCGGGTTCGTCATGGGGGAGGGCGCGGGGATATTGCTGCTGGAGGAGCTGGACCATGCCCTGCGCCGGGGCGCGTCCATTTACGCCGAGGTGGTGGGCTACGGCGCCACCTGCGACGCCTACCACATAACGGCGCCCCGGCCTGACGGCCTCGGCGGCGCAAAGGCCATGGAAATGGCGCTCTTGGACGGCGGTGTGGCGGCGGAGGCGGTGGATTATATCAACGCCCACGGCACCTCCACGCCGCTGAACGACGCCTA
>CAYPZF010000043.1:0-8137 GCA_964415275.1 uncultured Oscillospiraceae bacterium
TTTGCCGCCGGCGACCCGGTGGGTGTGGAGCGCATCTGCCTGGCCCTGGAGGTGGACCGCGGGACGGTGGACGCGGTCTGTCAGCGGCTGGCCGACCGGTATAGCTACGAGCGGCGGGGCATCCGGCTGCTGCGCCTGGAGGACGCCTACCACCTGACCTCCGCCCCTGAGTACGCCGTCTTTATCCGCAAAATATTCGAAAGCCGAAAGCCCGCCCGGCTCTCTCAGCCCGCGCTGGAGGTGCTGGCCATCATCGCCTACTATCAGCCGGCCACCAGGGCCTATGTGGACCAGGTGCGCGGGGTGGATAGCTCCTACACCGTGGGCCTTCTGCTGGAGCGGGAGCTGATTGAGGAGTGCGGCCGCCTGGCGGTGCCGGGGCGCCCCATCCTCTACCGCACCACCAAGCATTTTTTACGGACCTTTCATCTGTCCAGCCTGGACGAGCTGCCGGACCTGCCCCACACCGGGGAGGAGGGGCAGATTGCCCTGGAGATGCAGGCGGCGGCAGATGCCCTGCGGGCGGAGGAGGCGTTTCTCCAGGCCTTATGTCAGGAGGCCGGGGCGGAAGCGGCCCCGGCGGGGGCGGCGCCATGAAGGGTATGGTTGTGTTTGGCCTGGTGCTGCTGGCACTTTGGATCATCTCCCTGATCCGGGTTGGCGTTGAGGTGTACTACACGTCCGCCGGGACCGTGGTGCGGGTGCGGGTCGGTTTTTTGCACATTCAACTCTTGCCGCGGAAAAAAAAGGACAAGCCCGCCAGAGAAAAGAGACAAAGGAAGCGCGCGGCGAAGCAAGAACAGCCGGAACCGCCCGCCGGCTCCGGCGGGCCCCTGAGTACAGCAAGGCAATATCTGCCCCTGATTTGTGAGGCGGCGGGCCGCCTTAGGCGTCAGATTCGCGTCGACCATATTGATTTGGCCGTCACCTGGTCGGCCTCGGACCCGGCCCGCGCGGCCATGGGATACGGCTACTGTAACGCCGCCCTTGGTATGATGTGGCCCCTGATTGAGAATAATTTCAATGTAAAGGACCGGCACATCCGCACGGCGCTGGATTTTAACGCCGAACAGCCGGCGCTCTCCCTTTTCGCGGCGCTCTCTCTTTCCATCAGACAATTTGTGGTGATGGGAGCGGTGCTGGGCGTCAGATTTTTAAAGGTATACAGGGCAAATAAAGCGGCCACGGCAGATCAGGTGAAGCAGGAGTCTTAAAACAACAGAAAGAGACGGTGTAAATCATGGAAAAGAATCATCCTTTGAGCGAGCTTATGTCTACGACGATGCAGAAGATACGGGAAATGGTGGATGTGAACACCATCGTCGGAGAGCCCATTTGCACGGACGACGGCGTCACCCTAATCCCGGTCTCCAAGCTGAGCTTTGGGTTCGGTTCGGGAGGCAGCGACTTCTCCACAAAGAATCAAAAGCCTGACACCGACAACGCTTTCGGCGGCGGCAGCGGCGCCGGAGTCAACATTTCCCCAGTCGCCTTTTTGATCGTGAAGGGGAGCACCGTGAAACTTCTGAACGTGGCGCCGGCGCCCGGAACCACGGTAGACCGCGTGGTAGAGATGGTGCCGGAACTGGTCGACAAGGTGACCGCCTTCATCGAAAAGAACCGGGCGGAAAAAGAGGATAAAGAACACTTTTAACTCTCATAATAGCATCACCACTTAATAGTTGAGGTGATGCATACTGAAGCGTTTTGTCGCGGCGGCCGCAACCGCAGCCGCCTTGATGCTGTGCGCTCCGCCCCGGGCGGCCGCGCTGGAGCCGCCCGAGGTTTCTGCGGCCTGCGCCATTTTGGTGGACGCGGGGTCAGGCCGGGTCCTCTACCAAAAAAACGAAGATGAGGAGCGGCTGATTGCCAGCATTACAAAGCTGATGACTGCCCTAGTAGCGTCGGAGTCCATGGAGGACTATGACGCCACCGTGGTGATAGAGCCGGAGTGGACCGGCGCCGAGGGCTCGTCCCTCTATTTGAAGGCGGGGGAGGAGCTCTCCCTCAGGACCCTCCTCTATGGTCTGTTGCTGGAGTCGGGCAACGACGCCGCGGTGGCGGTGGCCTGTTACTGCGCCGGAGATGTGGATACGTTTGTGGATTGGATGAACCAGCGTGCCGCCTCTCTGGGCATGGCCAACACCCATTTTGTCAACCCCAACGGGCTGAACGACGACAACCACTACTCCACGGCGGCCGACATGGCCAAACTGGCGCTGGCCTGCCTGGAGGACGACCTGGTGTCTGAGATTGTGGCCACGAGGTCCATCACCATAGGCAGCCGCACCTTTACCAACCACAACAAGCTCCTGTGGCGGTATGAGGGCTGCGTGGGCATGAAGACCGGTTATACCCAGTTGGCCGGTCGCACTCTGGTCTCAGCGGCCACCAGGGGCCATCAGACCCTGGTGGCCGTTACGCTCAAGGCCCCCAACGACTGGGCGGACCACGCCGCGCTGTTTGACCACGGATTTGAGGAATGGCCCGCCATCACGCTCTGCACTGCCGGGCGCGTCTTCCGGCGGGTGCCTGTGGACGGGAGTCTGACCAGGTTTGTGGCGGTGCGCACCATGGATGATTTGTCCTACCCGCTCTCCCTGACCGAGCAGGTGACCGCCCGGGTTGACCTGCCCCGGTCCGTGGACGCGCCGGTGTCGGAGGGCGCTGTGGCGGGTCGCATTGTCTTTTCTCTGGGCGGGGTGCCGGTAGGGGAGAGCTATCTGGTCTATGACGCGTCGGTGCGGCGAGACGAGATCGCGTCGCGGGGCCTGGTGGGCCGTATTATGTCACTTTTTCGCGGGGGAGCCGGATGTCTGGCGGCCTTTGTCCCCCTCAATGGAGCGACAATCCAATAGGAAAGATGTCCGCCGGGCCCCTTGGGCCCGACGGCTTACATCGTTTGGCTGCGCGAGGGGAGGCGGTGGGATGGAAGAGCGGCTGCAAAAGGTTCTCTCGACCGCGGGGGTGTGTTCCCGCCGCCGCGCGGAGACATATATCCTCCAGGGCAGGGTGACCGTGAACGGCGCCGTGGCTGGACTGGGGGACCGGGCCGACCCCACAAGGGACACTGTGGCGCTGGACGGCGTGCCCCTGGCGCGCCCCGGCGCCTTTACACATCTGATGCTCTATAAGCCGCGCGGCTATGTCACCACCCTGTCGGACGAGAAGGGGAGGCGGACCGTGACCGGGCTGACGGCGGGCTGCGGCGTTCGCGTGTGGCCTGCGGGCCGGCTGGATATGGACTCGGAGGGGCTGCTCCTGCTGACCGATGACGGCGGGCTGACCCAGCACCTGCTCCATCCGAGCCACGCGGTGGAAAAAGAGTACCTGGTCTGGGCGCGTGGCCCGGTCCGGGCCGCGCTGCCCGCGCTCTCCGGGCCCATGGCTCTGGATGGAATCAAGCTGCGCCCCGCCAAGGCGCGGCTGCTGTGGGAGGCGGAGGGGGCCGGATTGCTTTCTATCACCATCACCGAGGGGAAGAACCGCCAGGTGCGGCGCATGTGCGCCGCCGCGGGTCTCTCGGTCACCCGGCTCAAGCGGATCCGGGAGGGCGGGCTGCGTCTGGACCGTGGACTGAAGCCCGGACAATGGCGGCCGCTGACCAAAGAGGAGGTCTCACTTCTGTGGCGCTCATGAGGGAGGGTTTTGCAAGCCCGGAACAAAACCTTGCAAAAACCGTCTTGCCTTTTTAAACAAATACAGCTATGATATGTGAGAAACTATTATTTGGCTTCCAGCTAGGGCGAGGGTGCGACGACCGGGGCCCGGGAGGAGACAGGACCCATGAAGAACGATATTTTATCGGTTATTCGGAAAAATATGCCCTCTTTTTCCAAAGGGCAGAAGCTCATTGCCAATTTTATTCTATCTTCTTATGATAAAGCGGCCTTTATGACCGCCAACAAGCTGGGCAGGACCGTCGCCGTCAGTGAGTCCACAGTGGTACGCTTTGCCGCCGAATTGGGGTATGACGGCTACCCTTCCATGCAAAAGGCGCTGCAGGAGATGATACGCAACAAACTCACCTCCCTCCAGCGCATTGAGGTCGCCAACGACCGCATTGGCGATCAGGACGTCTTGTCCATGGTGATGCAATCCGACATGGACAAGATCCGTATGACCTTGGAGGAGGTTGACAGAACGCAGTTTGACGCCTCGGTAAGGGCGATTATCTCCGCCAAGCGGATTTACATCTTAGGGGTGCGGTCCGCCGCCTCCCTGGCCGGTTTTTTGGGCTTTTACTTTAATCTGATCTTCGACAATGTGGTTTTGGTGAGCACCACCTCGGCCAGCGAGATGTTTGAGCAGATTCTGCGGGTGGGGAAGGGCGACGTCGTCATCGGCATCAGCTTCCCGCGCTATTCCCGCCGCACCGTGAAGGCCATGCAGTTTGCCCGGGACAGAGGGGCCGCGGTGATTGCCGTCACCGACACCCTCGCCTCGCCGCTGGCCTCCTTTGCCACCCACACGCTGATGGCAAAAAGCGACATGGCCTCCTTTGTAGATTCCCTGGTGGCGCCCCTCAGCCTGATTAACGCCCTCATTGTGGCGATTGGACGGGAAACGAACGAGGACCTCTCCCAAACCTTTGAGACCCTGGAGCAGATCTGGGCGGAATACGAGGTCTACGAGAAGGTGGAGTCGTGACAGCGGACGTGGCTGTGGTGGGCGGCGGCGCGGCAGGGATGCTCGCCGCGTTGTCCGCGGCCTCAGGCGGTGCTTCCGTTGTCCTGCTGGAGCCCAATGAGAAGCTGGGCCGCAAGCTCTACATCACCGGAAAGGGCCGCTGCAACCTGACCAATGACTGTACTCCGGACGAAGTATTGCGCCACGTTACATGTAACGCGAAATTCCTTTACAGTGCGGCGAACCGCTTTTCGCCGGCGGCGGTAAAGCGGTTCTTTTACGATCTGGGCGTGCCCCTGAAGACAGAGCGGGGAAACCGGGTTTTTCCCGTTTCGGATCGGGCCTCGGATGTGATCGACGCACTGCTGCGCGCGCTGCGGAGGCATCGGGTGGCCATCGTGCAGGCACGGGCCCGCCATGTCGTCACGGATGGCGTCAGGGTGACCGGAGTCGAGACGGACCGGGGCGCCATTTCCTGTAAGGCGATTATACTTGCAACGGGTGGTATGTCCTATCCGCGCACCGGTTCCACCGGGGACGGATACACCATGGCCGCGGAACTGGGGCATACCATCGTACCGCTCAAGCCCTCTCTGGTGCCTCTGGAGGTGGAGGGGACGGTGTGCGCCGACCTCCAGGGCCTCTCCCTGTCCAACGTGGCCCTTCAGGTGAAGACGGCGCGGGGCAAAGCGGTCTATCGGGCGCAGGGGGAGCTTCTGTTCACCCACTTCGGCATTTCCGGCCCACTGGTCCTCAGCGCCAGCGCCCATATGCGGGATTTTGAGCGGGAGCGGTATCATGCGCTTATTGATTTAAAGCCCGCCCTGGACGAGCAGACATTGGACGCGCGCCTTCTGCGTGACTTTTCACGGCATACGAACAAAGCGTTTGCCAACGCCCTGGACAACCTTCTGCCCCGGCGTATGATTCCGGTGGTGGTGGCCCGGTCCGGCATTCCGCCCCAGACCCGTGTCCACTCTATCACAAAGCGGCAGCGCCAGGAGCTGCTGGCGGTGTTCAAGGCGTTTCGCCTGGAGATTGCGGGCCCCCGTCCCATTGAGGAGGCCGTTGTCACCTCCGGCGGCGTGAAGGTGGCGGAGATTGACCCGGGCTCTATGGCCTCCAAGCGCTTGGACGGCCTGTTTTTTGCCGGTGAGGTGATGGACGTGGACGCCTATACCGGAGGGTTCAACCTCCAGATTGCCTGGTGTACCGGCAAGGTGGCGGGGGAGGCCGCCGCGCGATTTGTGCAAGGAGGCTGACCTGTTGAACTATAAAAGCGTTGCCATCGACGGCCCGTCAGGGGCGGGAAAGAGCACCCTGGCAAAGCGTCTGGCCGAGGCCATGAGATTTCTCTATGTGGATACCGGGGCCATCTACCGGACGGTGGGCCTGCATGTCCGGAATAACGGCGCCGTGCCCTCTGACGCCGGCCAGGTGACCCCCCTGCTGGCCACCGCGCGGATAGAGATGGGGCATGGCGAGGACGGCCTTCAGCGTATGTATCTCAATGGCGCGGATGTGACTTGGGAGATACGGCACAACGAAATTTCAAAATACGCCTCCGGCGTGTCCGCCATTCCCGCCGTGCGCGCGTTTCTGCTGGAAATGCAGAGGTCCCTCGCCCGGACCCACAACGTGGTTATGGACGGACGTGACATCGCCACGGTGGTGCTGCCCCACGCCGACGTCAAGATTTTTCTCACCGCTTCGCCGGAGGTCAGGGCCGCCCGCCGCTGGAGGGAGCTGCGGGAGAAGGGGAGTGACCTGGACTACGAGACCGTGCTGGCCGACCTGCGTCAGCGGGATTTTAAAGACGAGCACCGGGACACGGCCCCGCTGCGCCGGGCGGAGGATGCCGTTCTGGTGGATACCACCCACCGCTCTTTAGAGGAGAGCTTCCAGTTTATGCTTGATCTGATAAGGGAGAGACTAGGCACATGAGCACTGTTTACGCGATTTTATACTGTATCATCTGGCCCATTTTCAATTTCTTTCATCCCGGGAGGGTCATTGGGAAAGAAAATGTCCCGGAGGGCGGGGCCCTCATCTGCGCGAATCACGTCAAGCTCTCAGACCCTCTGTACATCGCGTTCGCCCTCGGCCTGAAAAACCGGATGCAGATCATGGCCAAGGCGGAGCTGATGCGTGTGCCTGTATTGGGCTGGCTGCTGGGTAAGGCGGGCGTCTTTGGCGTGGAGCGGGGCAGGGCCGATGTGGGCGCGGTCAAGCGGGCGCTGAAGGCGCTCAAGTCGGGGGAAAAGCTGCTGCTCTTCCCCGAGGGGACCCGTGCAAAGCACAACGAGAACGGGGAGGCCAAGACGGGTGCCGCCATGATGGCGCTGCGCACGGGGGTGCCTATTGTGCCCGTCTACCTTCCCGCAAAGCGCAACTGGTTTTTCAGGACGCCCGTGGTCATTGGGAAGGCCTATTATCCCCAGATTAGCGGGAAAAGGGCCACCGCGGAGGAATATCACGCGGTGGCGGACGATTTGATGCGGCGCATTTACGCGCTGGAGGGACAGGCGGCATGAGTGTGATTTTGGCCAAATCGGCGGGGTTCTGCTATGGGGTGCGCCGGGCGGTGGAGCTGGCGGAGGCGGTGGCCTCCCAGCGGACGGACTGCTATATGCTGGGTCCCGTCATCCACAACGACCATGTGATTGCCCATCTGGCGGACATGGGCGTCGCCTGCGTGGAGCGCCCCGACGAGGTGCCGGACGGCGCCGCGGTGATTATACGCTCCCACGGGGAAGGCCGCGCGGTGCTGGACGCGCTGCGGGCCAAGGACTGCGTCATCATAGACGCCACCTGCCCCAATGTGTCTAAAATTCATGACATTGTGGCGCGGGCCAACGAGGGGGGCCGCACGGTGGTCATTGTAGGCGCTGAAAACCACCCGGAGGTGACTGCCATCGCCGGCTGGTGTGGGGCGTCCGTTGTGGTCTCCGGAGTGGAGGAGCTGACACGCTGGCTGACGGAATTTCCGCAGCGGCGGCAAGAACCGCTTACAATCGTCTCACAGACGACCTCCATACGGGCACTCTGGGAGCCGTGTATAGAAAAAGTGAAAAAAGAGTGTACAAACGCAGAAATATTTGATACAATATGTAACGCTACGTCAAAAAGGCAATCAGAGGCCCAGGCTTTGGCGGCCCGCTGTGGAGCCATGGTTGTGATTGGGGACCAGAAGAGCTGTAACACCAGGCGCCTTGCCGAATTATGCGCGGCGCTCTGCCCGCGGGTGATATCCATCGGCCGGGTGGAGGACCTGGATTTGCATGCGTTTGAAGGTGCCGGTTTGGTAGGGATCACGGCGGGCGCGTCTACGCCCGGGTGGATAATAAAGGAGGTCTATGATAAAATGAGCGATGAAATCATGGAGATCGAAGAGTCTTTCGCTGAACTGCTGGAGAAATCGATCAAAACTTTAAATACAGGGGAGAAGGTAACAGGCGTTGTCACTGGGATTACACCCATGGAAATCTATGTGGACCTCGGCACGAAG
>CAYPZF010000044.1:0-8127 GCA_964415275.1 uncultured Oscillospiraceae bacterium
GGAGCAAGAGCCATGAAACGATTGATCGCAGCCCTTTTGGTCGTGTCCTGTCTGACGGTCACCGCGGGCGCCGCGGCCGGGGCCCCCGCGGTGGAGGCCGTCTCCGCCCTGCTGATGGAGAAGGAGACGGGACGCGTCCTCTATGAGAAAGACGCCCACGAAAGGCTGGAGCCGGCCAGCGTGACCAAGGTTATGACCCTGCTGCTGGTGATGGAGGCCATAGATCAGGGCCGGATCTCTCTGACGGACACCGTCATCGCGTCCCCCCACGCCGTCTCCATGGGCGGGTCCCAGA
The DNA here is from genome assembly GCA_964415275.1 of uncultured Oscillospiraceae bacterium. Taxonomy (GTDB): domain Bacteria; phylum Bacillota; class Clostridia; order Oscillospirales; family Oscillospiraceae; genus JAEWRY01. The sequence continues at coordinate 296 of CAYPZF010000044.1, forward strand.
TCTGGCTGAAGGAGAACGAACAGATGAGCGTCCATGACATGCTCAAGGCGGTGGCGGTGGTCTCGGCCAACGACTGCTCGGTGGCCCTGGGAGAATTCATCGCGGGCAGCGAGGAGGCCTTTGTGGCCCGGATGAACAGCCGGGCGGCGGAGTTGGGCATGGAGGACACCTGCTTTGTCAACTGCACCGGTCTGCCCGCGGAGGGCCACCTCACCTCCGCCTACGATATCGCCCTCATGAGCCGGGAACTGATGCTGCGCCATCCCGGCATCCGGGAGTACACCACCATCTGGATGGACACCTTGCGGGACGGGGCGTCCATGCTGTCCAACACCAACAAGCTGGTCCGCTTTTACGAGGGGACGACAGGACTGAAGACGGGCTCCACCGATGCCGCTCTCTACTGCCTGTCGGCCACCGCCGAGCGGGACGGCATGGAGCTGATTGCCGTGGTGCTGAAATCTCCCACCTCGACACAGCGCTTTGAGGGTGCCAAGGCCCTGCTGAACTTCGGCTTTGCCAACTATGCCCTGATGGACGTCCATCCGGATCAGGCCCTCCCCCCCATCGACGTGCTCCTGGGCGAGACACGCCAGATCCAGCCCGTCCTGTCCCGCTCCAGCCGCATCCTGCTGGATAAGGCGGATGTGAATAACGTCACCACCTCGGTGGACCTGGTGGAAAATGTGGAGGCGCCGGTAGAGGCGGGCCAGCGGCTGGGGGAGATGACGGTTTTGGTCAACGGTGAAGTGACGGAGGTCATTCCCGTGGTGGCGGGAGAGGCGATCGGCCGCATCGGCGTGGCCGGCATCTTCAACCGGCTGCTGCACGTGCTGTTTATGGCCGGATAGTTGCATTTTACCCCTGTCTGTAGTACAATCAGGGAAATTGCGGCGAGGGGGAGGAGCCCCATGACTCTTGGACAAAAGATCAAAGCGGCCCGGCTGATGCGGGGCATGACCCAGAGAGAGGTGGTGGGGGACGCCATCACCCGAAACATGCTCTCTAAAATTGAAAATGACAGCGCCACCCCTTCGGTGCGCACACTGGAGTATTTGGCCAAGGTGCTGGGGGTGCCCGCCGGCTATTTTTGGGACGACGCGCAAATTTCAAACGGCTCGGCGCCCGACGGCCTGGACGAGGCCCGTGCCGCCTTTCGGGACGGGCGGTGGGGGGACTGTCTTGCCCACTTGGAGCGGGATAAGACGGCGGGCACCACGGACGAGGGCTATCTGCTCCGCGCCCGAGCGGGCGCCTTTGCCGCCCAGGGGGCGCTGGAACGGGGGGAGGCCGCCGCCGCCCGGGAGCTGGCGGAGGCCGCACAATATTATAACCAGGAGGGGATGTACTACTCCTCCGGCCTGGCGGTGGACCTGACGCTGATCTTGGGTCGGGCCCTGCAGCAGCTGGGGGAAGAGGGCTGGGCGGAGCAGCGCGCGCTTTTCCTGGACGCCTTTGAGAAGATGGAAGCGAGCCGCGCAGGCGGGCGCGGGAAAGAAAACGGTCTGCGGTGAGATACGCCCGGGGCGCGACATGCCCCGGGCGTTATTTTTACCAATGCCGCCCCTCCGGGGGCTGGGAACTTCTCCCCTTTTTCCGAAGCCCCGCCTTGACGGGAGAGGGCTTAGGTTGTATAATTTATACAAATAGAAAATCAGAAAAAGGAAGCCAGAGGGCACTTTAAACAGAACACAGAGCAAAGGATGCTGATGAATTGGGAAAAATTACTAAAGAGGGCGGCGGCCCGGCGCAAGCGCCCAGCCCCGCCGGGCCCGGAGGTGCCGCGCCGCCTGTGAGGGCCTGGCGGCACATGGGCGCCCACCCCGCGGTGGAGGACGGCGCGGAGGGGTACCGCTTCACGGTATGGGCCCCCCGGGCGGTCAGAGTGTCGGTGACCGGGGAGTTCTGCGGCTGGGAGGAGACGGGGGTCCCCCTCACGCCAAGGGAGGGAGGGCTCTGGACCGGCTTTGTTCCCGGCCTCGCCCGGTATGACACATACAAGTATGTGATCTTCACCCCGGACGGCAGGGCGCTCTATAAGGCGGACCCCTATGCGTTTCACGCCGAGACCCGCCCCGGCACCGGGTCCAAAATCTACGACCTGTCGGGCTACGACTGGGGAGACAAACACTGGCTGGCCGACCGGGCCAGGTACTCGGTCTACCATCGCCCGCTGAACATTTACGAGGTCCATCTGGGCTCCTGGCGGCGCACCGGGGACGGGGAGCTTCTGAGCTACCGGGACATCGCCCGCTATCTGGTGCCCTATGTCAAGGAGATGGGCTTTACCCATGTGGAGCTGCTGCCGGTGTCCGAACACCCGCTGGACGCCTCCTGGGGCTATCAATGCACCGGCTATTTTGCCGCCACCAGCCGCTTCGGCACCCCCCACGATTTTATGTACCTGGTGGATCAGCTCCACCGGGCCGGGGTGGGCGTCATCCTGGACTGGGTGCCCGCTCATTTCCCCCGGGACGCGTTTGGTCTCTACGAATTTGACGGCGGCCCCTGCTATGAGTATGAGGACACCAGGAAGGGCCAGCACCAGGGCTGGGGCACCCAGGTCTTTGACTATGGAAAGCCGGAGGTGTGCGAGTTTTTGATCTCCTCCGCCCTCTTCTGGCTGGAGGAGTACCACATAGACGGCCTGAGGGTGGACGCGGTGGCCGCCATGCTCTACCTGGACTACGACCGGGAGGAGGGGCAGTGGATCCCCAACGTCCACGGCGGCCGGGAGAATTTGGAGGCGGTGGACTTTTTCCGGCGCCTCAATGAGCGGGTGTTTGCCGCCCATCCGGACGTATTGATGATCGCCGAGGAGTCCACGTCCTGGCCCCTGGTGACAAAGCCCACGGACATAGGGGGGCTTGGGTTCAACCTGAAGTGGAACATGGGCTGGATGAACGACCTGTGCCACTATATGAAGCTGGACCCCTATTTTCGCCAGTTCAACCACAAGGACATCACCTTTTCCCTGGTGTACGCCTTTTCGGAAAACTTTGTGCTGCCCCTCTCCCATGACGAGGTGGTCCATATGAAGGGCTCTCTCATCGGGAAAATGCCGGGGACCGAGGAAGAGAAGTTCGCCGGGGTCCGGGCCTTTTACACGTATATGCTCGCTCATCCGGGGAAAAAGCTGCTGTTCATGGGGGCCGAGTTCGGCCAGTTTGCCGAGTGGAACTACGACCAGTCTCTGGACTGGCATCTGCTGGAGCAGACGCGGCACCAGCATCTCCAGGCCTTTTTTAAGGCGGCCAACGCCCTCTACCTGACCCGCAGGGAGCTCTGGGAGGAGGATTTTGACTGGGCCGGCTTCCAGTGGCTGTGCGCCGACGACAACCGGGGCAACACGGTGGCCTTCCTCCGCCGGGACGCGGCGGGCAGTCCCCTTTTGGTGGTGTGCAACTTCTCTCCCGTCCGCCGGGACGGATACCGGGTGGGCGTCCCCTTCTCCGGGCGGTACGGTGAGCTGTTCAATTCGGACGACCCCGCCTTTGGGGGTGCCGGCATCCTCAACGCCACGCCGATTCTCTCCCAGCCCATTTCCTGCCATGGCATGGACCAGTCCATGGAAATTGACCTGCCCCCCATGGCGGCGGTGGTGTTCCGCTGTGTGCGCAAGAATCCGGTGAAAAAGAAGACTGGCAGTGCAAGCCGGAAAAGGAAGGTGAGTAAATGAAGAAAGAATGTGTTGCCATGCTGCTGGCCGGCGGCCAGGGGAGCCGCCTGCGCGCGCTCACCAGCCGCGTGGCCAAGCCGGCCGTCCCCTTTGGGGGCAAGTTCCGCATCATTGATTTCCCGCTCTCCAACTGTGTCAACTCCGGCATCGAAACGGTAGGCGTGCTGACCCAGTATCGGCCGCTGGAGCTCAACTCCTACATAGGAAACGGACAGCCCTGGGACCTGGACCGCGCCCAGGGCGGGGTCCACATTCTGCCGCCCTATGTAAAGGAGGGGGACAAGGGGACCTGGTATAAGGGTACCGCCAACGCCATCTATCAGAACATGAGTTTTCTGGAGGCCTACCACCCGGAGTATGTTCTCGTCCTTTCCGGGGACCATATCTACAAAATGGACTACGCGAAAATGCTCCGCCACCACAAGGAGCAGGGGGCCGACTGCACCATCGCCGTGCTGGAGGTCTCTATGGAGGAGGCGTCCCGCTTCGGCATCATGGTCGTGGATGAGCAGGACCGCATTGTGGAGTTTGAGGAAAAGCCCAAGAGACCCAAGAGCACCCTGGCCTCCATGGGCATCTACATTTTCACCTGGGAGAAGCTCAGGAAGTACTTAATCGCCGACGAGGCCGATCCCCACTCCAAGAACGACTTCGGGGGGGATGTGATCCCCAGTATGCTGGCGGCGGGCGAGCGGCTCTCGGCCTACCGGTTTTCCGGCTATTGGAAGGACGTGGGGACCATTGAGTCCCTCTGGGACGCCAATATGGATATGCTCTCAGTGGGCGGCGGCGTCTGCCTGTTCGATGACGACTGGCCCATCTATGCCCGCTCCCCGACCCGGCCGCCCCACTACACGGGCCCCAACGCGAAGATTGAGCACAGCCTGGTCACCGGGGGGTGTACCGTGGAGGGGCGGGTGGAAAACTCCGTGCTCTTTCATTCGGTGACGGTAGAGGAGAACGCCGTGGTGCGCTATTCCATCCTCATGCCGGGCGCGGTGGTACGGGCGGGCGCGCGGGTGGAGTACGCCATCGTGGCGGAAGGGGCCACCATTCAGGAGGGTGCCACGGTGGGCACTTGTCCGGACGGCAGCGAGACCTGGGGCATCGCCGTGGTGGGCGGCGGCGTCCGGGTGGGCGCGGGGGCCTCGGTGCCGGCCAACGCCATGATCACACGGAATGTAAAGGGGGCTGCCCAGCCATGAACAATTTGCACGGCGTCATTTTCGCCTACCGCGCGAACCCCGACCTGCGGGAGCTCACGCTGCACCGGAACACCTCCTCCGTTCCCTACGGCGGGCGGTACCGGCTCATTGACTTTATGCTCTCCAACATGGTGAACGCCGGTGTGGATGACGTGGGCCTCATTGTCCACGCCAGCTATCAGTCTCTGCTGGACCATGTGGGCTCGGGCAAGGACTGGGACCTCTCCCGCAAGCGCGGGGGCCTGCGCATCCTGCCCCCCTTTGGCTACGCGGGCAAGAGGGGGGACGGCATCTACCACGGCAGGATGGACGCCCTCACCGGTGTCTACTCCTATTTGAAAAAGATCCGTCAGGACTACGTGGTCCTGGCGAACGGGGACATGGCCCTGAACCTCCCGCTGGCGGAGGTCTACGAGCAGCACCTGAAGAGCGGGGCCGACATCACCGCCGTATGCACCCGTCAGATGAGAGGGTACCCCCGCAGTACAGTCTACTTCACGATGAACCAGAGGGGGTTGGTGACCGATGTCTCCGCCTGCCCCTTCGTGGCCATGGGCTGCGAATCCCTGGAAATCTATATGCTGTCCAAGGAGCTGCTGCTCAGTCTGGTGGACTATGCCGCCGCCCACGGCATCTCCTCCTTCAGTGAGGGGGTCCTCTCCCCCATGGCGGGCACGCTGAAAATCTCCCCCTGGTTTTTCGACGGCTATGTGGCCCGGGTTCAGACCCTGGGGGGCTATTACGCCAGAAACATGGAGCTGCTGGACCCGGCGGTGCGGGCCGACCTGTTCAACCCTAGCCGCCCCGTGCGCACCAAGGACCGGTCGGACCCCTCCACCTATTACGGCCCGTCCTCCCGCTCCGCGACCTCCCTGGTGGCGGACGGCTGCATTGTGGACGGGGAGGTGGAGAACTCCATCCTCTTCCGGGGTGTCCGGGTGGAAAAGGGTGCCCGGGTGTCCAACTGCATCCTCATGCAGTCCACAGTCATCCGGGAGGGCGGCACCCTGAAATATGCCATCTCCGATAAGAATGTGGTGGTGAACCCCGGGCGTATGCTGATGGGACATGAGACCTATCCCCTGGCCATTGCCAAAAACGCGGTGATATAGAAAGGAGCAAAAGCCATGAAGATTCTGTTTGCCACGCCGGAGGCGGCCCCCTTCATCAAAACCGGCGGTCTGGGCGATGTATCGGGCGCGCTCCCCGCGGCGCTGGCCGCCCATGGGCACGAGGTAAAGGTCATTCTCCCTCTTTACGAGGGCATTGACGAGCAGTGGCGAGAGCAGATGACCTTTGTCCGGAGCTTCTACATCCAGGTGGCCTGGCGCAGCTCCTACTGCGGCCTCTTCTCCCTGGAGCGGGATGGCGTGACCTACTGGTTTGTGGACAACGAGTACTACTTTAAACGGGCGGAGGTGTACGGACATTATGACGACGGGGAGCGGTTCGCCTACTTCTCCCGGGCGGTCATTGAGGTCCCCGGCCGCCTGGACTGGAGCCCCGACATCATCCACGCCAACGACTGGCAGACCGCGCTGGTCCCCATCTACCTGCTGGAGGGGCGGCACCACGCTCCTCAGCTCTCACGCGCCAAGTCGGTGTTTACCATCCACAACATCGAATATCAGGGCCGTTACGGCGACCACACCCTGGGCGATTTATTCGGCCTCTCCCAAAGCTACTTCAACGAGCATATGCTGGCCTATCACGGGGATGTAAACCTGATGAAAGGCGCCATCTACGCCGCCGGCGCGCTGACCACGGTGAGCCCTACCTACGCCCAGGAGATTCAATACTCGTTCTACGCCCACGGACTGGAGGGCGTGGTGTGGGATAACCGCTATAAGCTGAAGGGCATTTTAAACGGGATTGACACCGCGCTGTACAATCCCTGGAAGGACCCGGGCCTTGCTAAGCCGTTCTCCGCGGGCAGACCGGCCGGGAAAAAGGCCTGCAAGGCGGCCCTTCAGCAGGCTGTCGGGCTGCGGGAGGACCCCGATGTGCCCATCATCGCCTGTGTGTCCCGTCTGGTGCGGCACAAGGGCTTTGACCTGGTCGTCCCCGCCCTGGGCGAAATCATGAATATGGACGTTCAAATGGTGGTGCTGGGCACCGGCGACTGGAATTACGAGGAGGCCTTCCGCAACGCGGCGGCCCAGTACCCCTCCCGCTTTGCCGCCCACATTCAGTATTCTCCGTCCCTCTCCACCGTCATCTACGGGGGCGCCGACCTGTTCCTCATGCCCTCCATTTCCGAGCCCTGCGGCCTCTCTCAGATGATTGCCATGCGGTACGGCGCCATTCCGGTGGTGCGGGAGACCGGCGGCCTGCGGGACACCGTCCCCCCTTACCGGCCGGACACCGGCGAGGGCAAGGGGTTCACCTTTTCCAACATCAGCGTCCACGACATGCTCTGGGTCCTGCGCCAGGCAGTGGAGCTCTACCACAACGACCCCAAGACCTGGCGGGCGCTGCGCAAGGCGTGTATGAGCACCGACTTTGGATGGGCGCGCTCCGCGGGCGAGTACAGCGAGATTTACCGCTCCCTCACCGGCACGGAGGAGCAAAGCCAATCAATAGAACAGCAATAGAGGAGACTATATGCCAAACACTTATTCTGCACAGGAGCTGCGCGGCCTGATCGTGGAGAAATTGCGCCGGCACTTTGGACAGAGCGTGGACGAGACCAACGCCGTCCGCATGTTCAAGGCCTGCGCCATGGTGCTGCGGGACATTATGTCCGCCCATCAGATTGAGACCGAGGACCGGGTGGAGGAGAGCGGGGCCCGCCAGGTGCACTACCTCTCCATGGAATTTCTCATGGGCCGTTCGCTGGAGAAGAACGCCTTTAACCTGTATGTGCTGCCCCAGTTGAAGGAGTCGGTAGAGGTGCTGGGCTTTTCCGCCGCCGAGCTCTTTGAAACCGAGCCGGACGCCGGCCTGGG
>CAYPZF010000045.1:0-7953 GCA_964415275.1 uncultured Oscillospiraceae bacterium
CTCAACGCCATCCTCGCCCATCACACCGGCCGGCCCCTGGAGGACATCGAGCGCGAGACGGAACGCAACCGCTACTTCACCGCGCAGGAGGCCAAGGACTTCGGCCTCGTCGATGAGGTGCTGGCCAAGATCTCCGAGGAGAAGAAGTAACGCAGACGAGCTACCGGTATCGGGCGGGGGCCTGGGCCGGGGCGGCGGGGGGCTGGGCCGGGGCGCGGGGGGCTGGACCGGGGCGGCGGCGGGGGGTGCGGCGGCAGGGACAGGGGCCGCCGGGCCGGACACGCGGGGTGCCGCCGGGGCGCTGCGGCCCACAGGATTGCGCAGGGGCAGGGAGGTCTGATGGGGGGAGACGGTATCCTCCGCCCGGGGCAGGGGGGGCGAGAGCACCGCGGCGGGTCGGGGGAGCTGAGGTGAAAGGGCGGAGAGGACGGCGTGATACACGGCGTCAAAGAGCTGCTTTTCCGAGAGGAACTTTACCTCGGTTTTGGTGGGGTGGACATTGACATCCACCGTACTCAGCCTGGCCCCCACATGGAGGACGCAGCCGGGGAACTTCCCCACCATTTTTTGGTTTTGATAGGCCTCCTCCAGCGCGGCGGTCATGGTACGATTTTTCACATACCGGCCGTTGACGAAGAAGTATTGATGGCCGCGGGAGCCGCGGCAGCAGACGGGCAGAGAGGTGAAGCCGGTCACGGAAATGGGGGCGCCCGTGTCGGCCACCGGGGTGAACCCCAGGGCGATGTCCCGGCCCATGACGTGGTACATGGCGGAGAGGAGCTGCCCGTCCCCGTCGGTGGCGAGGATCTCCCTGCCGTCCCGCAGAAGGCGTATGCTCACCTCCGGGTGGGAGAGGGCCAGGCGCTGGACCACGGTTAAGACGGCGGCGCCCTCATAGACGTCCCGCTTGACAAATTTGAGCCGGGCGGGGGTATTGAAGAACAGGTCCCGCACCACCAGCGTGGTGCCCTCGGGGCAGCCCGCCTCCTCCGGCTCCGCCGGCACGCCGCCCTCCAGAGAGAGGGAGGTGCCCAGCGGGGCGCCCGGCACGCGGGTGAGCAGGGTGACCCGGGAGACCGCCGCGACGGCGGCCAGCGCCTCACCCCGGAAGCCCAGGGTGCCGATGGCGGCCAGATCCTCCGCCCCGCGCAGCTTGCTGGTGGCGTGGCGCAGAAAGGCGACGGGCGCCTCCTCCGGAGCGATGCCGCAGCCGTTGTCGGTGACCCGGATCAGGGACATGCCGCCGTGCTGCACCTCCACGGTGACGGAGGTGGCGCCGGCGTCAATGGCGTTTTCCACCAGCTCTTTTACGACTGACGCGGGGCGCTCCACCACCTCGCCGGCGGCGATGAGGTCGGCCACGTGGGGGTCTAACTGTCGGATCAGGGGCATATCTTCCTCCTTTTAGGGCGGGCGGGGGTCGGGTCAGCGGACGAGGGCCCACAGGCTGACGCCGCTGATGGTCATATGAAGGGCCACGGCAGACCAGATGGAGCCGCCGTTGTCGTAGCACCAGGTGAGGGCGGCCGCCATGGGGACATAGGAGAGGGCCAGCAGCAGGTAGCGGGGGTCGGACTCCGCAAAGGCAAACTGCCACACCTTGAAGAGAGAGAAGAGCTGGATGGAGAGCGCATAGGCCAAGGGGCGGCTTTGCCGCCGGACGGAGCCGAAGAGCAGGCCGCGGAAGAGGGTCTCCTCAATGAGGGGCATGAGGAGGACCAAAATGACCGTGGTGGTGCCGGGGACAAAGAGGAACTGCTCCGCGTAATCGGCGAGCGCGGGGTTTTCCACGGGCAGGGGGATGAGCCCCGCCAGAAAGCGCAGGGCGAAAAAACCCAGGAGCCCGGTGACGTAGGCGAAGAGGTTTTCGGGCAGCCAGTCCAGCAGAATAAAAAAACCATGCTTCAGAAAGCTCCAGAACACCAGCAGAACCATGGCCGCGGAAAAGTAGTAGTAGAGCGCGTTGGCGGCGGCGACGGAGAGGAACAGGCCCCACCTCTCGTCAAAGAGACGCTGCACAAAGGCCATCAGAAAGGGGAACACCAGCAGGTAGAGCAGGAAAAACACAATGCCCCGGCAGCGCTCGTGGTCGGTGAGCTGGGGCCGCCAGGGGCGGGAGCGGACACGGGTACGAGCCATAGGGCCTCCTTTCCGGGCGATGCCGCGCGTTATAGCTTTTGCTTCAGCTCATAGAGCAGGTTGAGGGCCTCGATGGGGGTGAGGGTCTCTACGGGCAGGTCCCGCAGGCGGGCCAGCACCTCGGCGTGGCCGAGCTCCGCCAGGGAGACCTGGGTGTCCTCGGGGGCCCCGGCGGGGGCCGTCTCCCGGGCACAGCCGCCCGCCTCCAGGTCCCGGAGCAGGCTGCGGGCCCGGCGCACCACCTGGTCGGGCACACCGGCCAGAGCTGCCACCTCCACGCCGTAGCTCTGGTCCGCGCTGCCCCGGATGATTTTACGCAGGAAGATAATGTCGTCCTTCCGCTTTTTGGCGGCGATGTTGTAGTTTTTGATGCCGGGCAGGGCGTCCTCTAGACAGGTGAGCTCGTGGTAGTGGGTGGCGAAGAGGGTCTTACAGCCCAGCCGCCGCGGGTCCGCGCAGTGCTCCAGCACCGCCCGGGCGATGGCCATGCCGTCATAGGTGGAGGTGCCCCGGCCGATTTCGTCCAGAATGAGCAGGCTGCGGGGGGTGGCGTGCTTTAAGAGCTCGGCCACCTCGGACATCTCCACCATAAAGGTGGACTGGCCCGCCGAGAGATCGTCGGAGGCGCCGATGCGGGTGAACACCCGGTCCACAATGCCGATGCGGGCGGCCTTGGCAGGGACGAAAGAGCCCATCTGGGCCATAAGCGTGATGAGGGCCACCTGGCGCATGTAGGTGGATTTGCCCGCCATGTTGGGGCCCGTGATGATAGACACCATGTTTTCACCGGCGTCCATCCGGGTGTCGTTGGGGACGAAGAGAGAGGTTTTGAGCATCTGCTCCACCACCGGGTGGCGGCCCTCGGTGATTTCAATGCGGTCGGACAAATCCACTTGGGGCATACAATAGTTGTGACTTGCCGCCACGGCGGCAAAGGAGGTGAGCACGTCCAGCTCGGCCACGGCGGCGGCGGAGCGCTGGATGGCGGCCACCTGGGCGGCGGCCTCCTCCCGCAGGGCGGTGAAAAGCTGGAATTCCAGGGCCACAATCTTGTCCTGGGCGGAGAGAATGGTGTGCTCCAGATCCTTGAGCTCCTGGGTGATGAAGCGCTCGGAGCTGACCAGGGTCTGCTTGCGGATGAAGTCGTCCGGCACCAGGTCGTAATAGGACTTCGAGACCTCCAGGTAATAGCCAAACACCTTGTTAAACCCTACCTTGAGGGATTTGATGCCGGTGCGCTCCCGCTCCCGGGTCTCCACGGCGGCCAGCATGGCGTTGCTGTTTTCCAGCACATCCCGCAGGCGGTCCACATCGGCGCTGTACCCGCCGCGGATGAAGCCGCCCTCCCGCACGGAGAAGGGGGGGTCGTCCACCAGGGCGCGGGCAATCAAATCCCGCAGGGCGGGCAGGTCGTCGAGGGCACCCCGCAGGGTGTCCAGCAGAGGGGCGGAGACCGCCTCCAGCAGGCTACGCAGGGCGGGCAGCCTGCCCAGACCGGCGCCCAGGGAGACCAGGTCCCGGCCCCCGGCGCTGCCGTAGACGATGCGGCCGATCAGCCGCTCCAGGTCCGAGACCTCCCGCAGACAGAGGAGGAGCTCCTCCCGGACGATGGTCTGCTTGACCAGGGCCTCCACGGCGGCCAGACGGCGGCCGATGGGGGCGGGGTGGAGCAGGGGGCGCTCCACCCAGGCGCGGATAAGCCGGTGGCCCATAGGGGTCTTGGTCCGGTCCAGCACCCAGAGGAGAGAGCCCCGCTTCTCCTTGCCGCGCAAGGTCTCGGTGAGCTCCAGGTTGCGCCGGGCGGTCAAGTCCAGTTCCATGTGCATCCGGTCCTTGCGCAGGTCGTACACCAAGGTGGTGATGTGGGAGAGATCGGTTTTCTGCGTGTCGTACAGATAGGCCAGCAGGCCGCCGCCGGCCCGGGCGGCAATCTGATGGGCCTGGCCGTCCCCGTCCTGAGGGGGCTCGGGGGGCGGGGACAGGTGGGCGGCCAGCGTGGCTTGGGCGGCGTCGGGCTGAAAGAGGGCGTCCCCCGCGTTTTCACAGCGGCAATTCAGCCGGTCGGTGAGAAACAAACGCAGGGCATCCTCCCCATAGGCCCCCGCCGAGAGGATGGCTTCGCTGGGGGCGTAGGCCCCCAGGAGATTGAACAGGTGCTCCAACCGGGCCTCCCCCGAAAAGGCGGTGGCGGAAAACTCGCCGGTGGAGAGGTCGCAGAACGAGACGCCCGCCTGGGCGGCCTCCCAGCAGATGGCGCAGATATAATTGTTGCGGCCCTCCTCCAGCATAGAGGCGTCGATGACGGTGCCCGGCGTGACGATGCGGATGATGTCCCGGTCCACCAGGCCCTTGGCCTGGGCGGGGTCCTCCACCTGCTCGCAGATGGCGACCTTATAGCCCTTGGCGATGAGGCGGGAGATGTAGGCCTCTGCCGAGTGGTAGGGCACGCCGCACATGGGGGTGCGCTCCTCCTCCGGCTTGTTGCGGTCCCGGGTGGTGAGGGTGAGGTTAAGCTCCCTGGAGACCAGCTTGGCGTCCTCCAGGAACATCTCGTAGAAATCACCCAGACGGAAGAAAAGAAGGCAGTCGGGATAGCGCGCCTTCATGGTCAGGTATTGCTGCATCATGGGGGTTGGCTCTGCCATGGCGGCGCCTCCTTCTCTTTTGAGTGTATGGGGGTAAAAACGGGGCCTGTTATCGCGGGGCCGGTGCCCCGAACAGGGCCCAGGTGGTGGCCGACGTGATGGTGAGGTCCACGTACCGGCCCACCAAGTCCTCGTCCCCGGTGAGGTGGACCAGACGGCCGCCGGCAGTGCGGGCGGTGAGGTTGTTGCGGGGGTCCTCAGAGGTCCCGTCGACGAGACAGCGGAGGGTTTGCCCCACATAGGCGTCGTGCTTTTTGGCCGAAATCTCATTTTGGAGGTCCAGCAGACGCTGGAAGTTGGCCGACTTCTCCTCCCTGGGCATGGGGTCCTCCATCCGGGCGGCGGGGGTGCCCTCCCGCGGGGAGTAGAGGAACGTGAACAGGGCGTCGAACTCCACGGCCCGCAGGACCTCCAGCGTGTCTTCAAATTCCTCGGCGGTCTCGCCGGGAAAGCCCACAATCACATCGGAGGTGAGCACGATGCCGGGCACACGGGCCCGAAGCTGGGCCACCTTTTCCAGATAGCCCGCCCGGGTGTACCCCCGGTTCATAGCCCGGAGCACCCGGTCGCTGCCCGCCTGGAAGGGCAGATGGAGGGAGGGGGCCACCTTCTCGCAGCGGGCCATGGCGTCAAACAGGGCCACATTGGCGTCCTTTGGATGGCTGGTCATAAAGCGGATGAGAAATTCTCCGGGGATGGCGTTGATCCGGGTGAGCAGGGCGGCAAAATCCACGCCCTCGTCCAGGTCCCTGCCGTAGGAATTGACGTTTTGCCCCAGGAGGGTGATTTCCTTGTACCCGTCGGCGGCCAGGGCCTCCGCCTCGGCCAGGATGTCGCCCATCCGGCGGCTGCGCTCCCGGCCCCGGACATAGGGCACAATGCAGTAGGAGCAGAAGTTGTTGCAGCCGTACATGATGGAGACCCAAGCCTTCACGCCGTGCTGACGCACCACGGGGAGGCCCTCCGCAATGGCGCCGGGGTCGTCCGCCGTCTCGAAGATGCGGCCGCGCCGCGTCTGAATCCGGTGCAAAAGCTCCGGAAAACGCCACAGGGCGTGGGGTCCGAAGACCAGGTCCACGTGGCGGAATGAGGTTTTGATTTTCTCGGCCATGTGGGGCTCCTGCATCATGCAGCCGCACAGGCAGATGATTTGGTTTGGGCGCTTCCGCTTGGTGTGGGTGAGGGCGCCCACATTGCCCAGCACGCGCAGTTCGGCGTGCTCCCGCACGGCGCAGGTGTTGATGACGATGACGTCGGCGGCATGCTCGTCTTGAGTGAACTGGTACCCCATCTCGGACAGATAGCCCCGGATGCGCTCTGAATCGGCCTCGTTCTGCTGGCAGCCGTAGGTGCCTACAAAGGCGAGGGGCGGCGCGGGGAGGGGGGCGTGCATGGCTTTGATTTCCGCGCAGTATGCCCGCTGGCGGGCCACCTCCCCGGAGGGAATGCGGGCGGGTTTTTGCTTCAAGGCGATTCCTCCATTACAATCGGACTAAAACTCCGCATATTATACCATTTTCCATGGGAAAAGACAAGGGAGAAGGCGGACGCCTTTTCGTTGACTGTTCCGGCAAGTTGGTGATATAATGCAATAGAATGCGCACCCTGTGGGTACTCAGGGGAGAAAAGAGGTGCACAATGAAACGCCTTGTCATTGAAAAGCAGGCCGTAAAGCACAACGTGGAAATCGTAAGGGAGAAAGCAGGCGCCGCCGTGATTTACGCCGTGCTCACCGGGGACGCCTACGGCGCGGGTCTGGCGGAGATGGGCAAGCTCCTGCGTGAGGAGGGGATCTCCCGCTTTGCCGTCTCCGAGCCCGGCGACGCCGCCGCCCTGCGCAAGGCGGGGCTGGTGGAGGAGGAAATCCTGATGCTGCGCAGCATCACCAACCGGGAGAATCTGGAGGCCCTCATCGACCTGAACGTGGTCTGCACCATCGGCTCCTACGACACCGGCGTGGCCCTCAACGGCCTGGCGGAGGCCAGGGCCACCGTGGTGGAGGCCCACCTGCAGCTAGACACCGGCATGGGCCTGGGCGGATTTCTCACCGAGGAGATGGATAAGATTCTGGCCATGTTCCGCTACCTGCCCAACGTGGCCATCTCCGGGGTCTATACACAGATCTATGTGCCAAAATGGCGGGAAAAAAACGCCCTCGCCCAGGAGGAGGACTTTCAAACCGCCTTGGAGACCATCCGGGCGGAGGGATTTGAGACCGGCACGGTGCACGCCGCGGGCTCTTACGCGCTGATGCACGGATGTGTGGCCTGCCTGGACGCGGTGCGCGTGGGCTCCGCCCTGATGGGCCGCGGGCGGCGGGGGAAAGACGGGTTGCTCACCAAGGTGGGCTATGGCGAGGCGGCGCTGGAAGAGGTGCGCTGGCTTCCCCGGGGTCACACGGTGGGAACCCACCGGCAGGTGGCGCTTCGGAAGCCCACCCGGGTGGCGGTCATCCCGGTGGGCAGTCAAAACGGAATGAGCGTCTCATTTTCCCGGGAAAATAAGCTGTGGGAAACCCTGCGCCGCTGGTGGGCCAGCCGCAGGATGCGGGTGCGCATCGGCGGACAGCGGGTAAAGGTCATCGGCAGCATCGGCGCGCTGGAGACCATTCTGGATGTCACCGACGTGAAATGTGCCGCCGGGGACATCGCCGTGTTCGAACTGGACCCCCTCTACGCGAAGGGCATGGAGCGGGTATACCGGTGAATACCATAAGGAAGTGATGATATGCGGGCGGTGGTGACCAGAGTATCCTCCGCATCGGTGACGATAGACGGCGCGGTACACGGCGCCATTGAGCGGGGCTTTTTGGTCCTCCTGGGCGTTGGCCGGGGGGACACGGAGGCGCAGGCCGTGAAGCTGGCCGACAAGGTGTGCGGCCTGCGGGTCTTTGAAGACGAAAACGGAAAAATGAACCTGAACCTGGCGGCGGCGGGGGGAGGTCTTTTGGTGGTCTCCCAGTTCACCCTTTACGGGGATTGCCGGCAGCGGCGGCCCGGCTTTACCGGCGCGGCCCCGCCCGACGTGGCGGTGTCCCTTTACGAGCGGTTTATGGCGGAGTGCGCGGCCCGGGGCTTTCCCGTGGAGCGCGGGGTGTTTGGCGCCGACATGGCGGTGGCCTCGGTGAATGACGGACCGGTGACGCTGCTGCTGGACACCAATCATCTGT
>CAYPZF010000046.1:0-7693 GCA_964415275.1 uncultured Oscillospiraceae bacterium
CCAGGGCCCAAGCCGAATGGCACAGACTGCATGACGTTCTCATGCATGAACCTGGGATAGAAGTCTTTTTCGCACTTATATCTCCAAAAAAACATCTCTATGAACGCTTTTTTAATCTGGACGTCGCCCGCCGGGAACATCAGCGGCTCTGCGAGGTTTTGCAGGAGGACTTTGGCGTACGTGTCCACCGACTTGTCGACGCCGTCCTTGAGGGGGTGCAGAACCCGAGGTACCGTGAGGCTCTTCTGAATCTTGCCGAAGGACCGGCGGGAACGACCGATCCCCTTCTCCCAGAGAGGGACGACCGGCACCTTCTTGGCCGCGCCATCCTCGGCGCCCTGGTATTCGGCGCGCTGTCCGTCATGCGCTTCTATGTCCCCCTGGGCATTCCGGATCAGATTTACAACATCTTCCCTTACTTCGCGACCATCCTTGTGCTCATCGCGGTGAGCATGCGCCGCAAGCGGGAGAACCAGCCCCCCGCCAGCCTGGGTCTGGCCTATTTCCGGGAGGAGCGGTAGACCCCGCCGGAGGCGGGCCCTCCCCGGAAGCGGACACGAGGCAAGAAAACGAGGCAGGCCTCAGGCCTGCCTCGTTTGTTTCACGTCCCGCGCGTTTTGAGCCGCGCGATGGTCTCCGGAACGCAAAGGGCCGAACGCCCGCTCCCGACGTTCGGCCCTTTGCCAAAGGAAAGAGGATACAATGAAATGAAAAGAAACTGTCTCTTGCGAGTATTATCATATGCCTGAGTTATTAACAAAGAAAACAAAAAATGTTACAAAAGAATTAAATCTCATTCTTTTTGCGTAAACACTGAAAAAATTGTTGAAGAACCTCCGTACAGGGGCCCTCCAGCACGCCGCCCACCAGCTTGGGCTTGTGGTGAAACCCCTCTTCAAAGAGGTTGAGCACCGAGCCGCAGGCGCCGGCTCTGCCGTCCCGGGCGCCGTAATAGACCTCCGGAATGCGGGCGTTGATGATGGCGCCGGCGCACATGGGGCAGGGCTCCAGCGTGACATAGAGGCGGGCCTTGTGGAGCCGCCATCCGCCCAGGGCGCCGCAGGCGGCGCGGATGGCCTCCACCTCGGCGTGGGCGACGGCGTCGCCCGCCTCCTCCCGGCGGTTGCGGCCGCGGCCCACGATGGCGCCCTCCCAGACCACCACGCAGCCTACGGGAACGTCCCCCGCTCCGGCAGCCTCACGGGCCAGGGCCAGCGCCTCCCGCATGTAGTCCTCGTGGGTCATTGTGTCATACACCTCCCGGCATTCAAGCGCATAATGAGCAGTGCGCCACATATGGTTCAGTATAACAAGCCCCGGGCGGGGCTGCAATCTCAGATTGGTTGGTGAGTACGTGATCTCCGTGGTTCTGATTGCTTTCAGTCTGGCACTGGACGCCTTTGCTGTCTCTATCTCAAGCGGCGTCTCCATTCCCGGATTTGGCTGGCGGGACGCCTTAAAGATGGGGGCCTGGTTCGGCGCCTTTCAATTCTTCATGCCCCTGATGGGCTGGCTGGCGGGCAGCGCCGCGAGCGCCTGCGTCAGCACGGCGGGCCACTGTCTGGCCTTTGGCATCCTGACCGCCATTGGCGGGCGGATGCTCTGGACCTGCCGGAGGTGCAACCCGGAGCCGGAGGCCGCCCCCCCGAGGCTCTCGGCGGGCCGGCTGTGCCTGCTGGCCGTCGCCACCAGCATCGACGCGCTGGCGGCGGGGGTCTCCATGGCGTTTATGGAGGTAAACATCCTTCTGTCGGCGTGCGTCATCGGGCTGGCGGCGTTCGTCCTCTCCGTGGTGGGCGGCCGGCTGGGCCACCGGCTGGGATGTCTGTTCCAGACGCGGGCCACAATGGCCGGCGGCCTGGCGCTGATTGGCATCGGCATCAAAATCCTGCTGGAGCATGTGGCGTGTTTCTAGCGGCCGCGGGGAAAAAGCGCCTGGGGGCATGGCCCCGCCGGAGGGCGCCAAAAAAGAGGGTGGACGCTTACGCGTCCGCCCTCTTTTCCTGATGCGGAAAACAGAATCAGCACTTCTCGTAGATGGTGGCAACGCCCATGCCGCCGCCGATGCACAGGGTGGCAAGGCCCTTCTGGGCGTCGGGGCGCTTCTGCATCTCGTGGAGCAGGGTGACAATGATGCGCGCGCCGGAGCAGCCGACGGGGTGGCCCAGGGCGATGGCGCCGCCGTTTACGTTGACCTTGGACATATCGAACTCCAGGTCGCGCGCCACGGCGAGGGACTGGGCGGCAAAGGCCTCGTTGGCTTCCACCAGGTCCATGTCCTTAATGGTGAGGTTGGCCTTGGAGAGGGCCTGCCGGGAGGCGGGCACGGGGCCGACGCCCATGATGGTGGGGTCCACGCCGCCCTGGCCCCAGGAGACCAGCTTGGCCATGGGCTTGAGGCCGTACTTCTTCACAGCGTCGCCGGAGGCGAGCAGGATGGCGGCGGCGCCGTCGTTGATGCCGGAGGCGTTGCCGGCGGTCACGCGGCCGCCGTCGGGCTTGAAGGCGGCTCTCAGCTTGGCCAGGCCCTCGGCAGTGGTGTTGGCCTTGGGGTGCTCATCCTTCTTGAACTCGACGGTCTCTTTCTTCATCTTCACGGGCACGGGCACGATCTCGTCGTCAAACCGGCCGGCAGCCTGGGCGGCGGCGGTCTTCTGCTGGGAGGCGAGGGCAAACGCGTCCATCTCTTCCCGGGTGAGGTTCCACTGGTCGCTTACGTTCTCGGCTGTGATGCCCATGTGGTAGTGGTGGAACGCGTCGGTCAGGCCGTCGTTTACCATGGTGTCGATCATCTTGGCGTTGCCCATGCGGGCGCCGTAGCGGGCGGAGGGGGTGGCGTAGGGGGCGGCGGACATGTTCTCGGTGCCGCCGGCCACGATGACTTCGGCGTCGCCGGCCAGAATGGTGCGGGCGGCCTCAATCACGCTCTTCATGCCGGAGCCGCAGACCATGCCGACGGTGTAGGCGGGGACTTCCACGGGAATGCCGGCCTTCAGGGAGGCCTGGCGGGCCACGTTCTGGCCCAGGGCGGCGGTGAGAATACAACCGAACATCACTTCATCCACCTGCTCGGGCTTTACGCCGCCACGGTTCAGAACCTCTTTGATGACAAGGGCACCCAAGTCGGCAGCGGGAACATCCTTCAGGGAGCCGCCGAAACCGCCGATGGCAGTGCGGCAACAATTGACCACGTATACTTCTTTCATGATGTACCTCCTAAAAAATTTTGGATGTCTACAAGTGGCAAGACACCACATTTTGAACATATTATAGAGCACGACCGCATAAAAAGCAACTATAAAGAATGTCGGGACCAGAAATTTCAAGAGAAAAGAACCACCGCTGCCCGCGGCGGCCGGCCGGTATGCCCGCCACGCCCCATCCGTGCGGGAAAAGGGGCCTGGTTTCCCTGAAAACGGGGCGGACAAGCGTGCAAGCCGGCGGCGGCGTATGATTGCGAAAGAAAAGAGGAACAGCCAATGAGCACATGGCACAACAGGAACGCAAAGGAAGTATTAAGGGCGCTGGACACCGACCCCCGGCGGGGGCTTACCCCGGCGGAGGCCGCCCGGCGGCTGGACAAGCACGGGCACAACGTGCTGGAAGAGCACCAGAGGGAGAGCCTGCTCAAGCGGTTTTTAAGACAGATGACCGACCCCATGATTTTGGTGCTGCTGGCGGCGGCCGTCCTCTCCCTGGTGGTCAGCGGCGGAGAGGACTGGATTGAGGCCGTCGTGATTCTTGTCATTGTATTGGTAAACGCGTGCATCTCCATCTCCCAGGAGGACAGCGCCGAAAAGGCTCTGGAGGCGCTGCGGAAGATGTCGGCGCCCCTGGCCAAGGCGCTGCGGGGCGGAGCCATGGTCCGGGTGGAGACCACGCTGCTGGTCCCCGGCGACATCATTTTGCTGGAGGCGGGCGACCTGGTGCCCGCCGACGCCCGCATTCTGGAGTCCGCCAATCTGAGGGCGGACGAGGCCGCCATGACCGGCGAGTCGGTTCCGGTGGAAAAGGAGGCGGGGGTCCTGCCCGCCGAGACCCCCCTGGGCGACCGGCGCAACATGGTCATTTCGGCCACGGTAATCACCAACGGACGCGCCACCTGCGTGGTTACGGGGACCGGGATGGACACGGAGATGGGGCGCATCGCCGGGATGCTGATGGATGAGGAGGAGCCCCAGACCCCCCTGCAGCGCAGGATGGCGGAGATCTCCCAGTCCCTCTCCTTCCTCTGCCTGGCGGTCTGTGCCGTCATGTTCGGGGTGGGGCTGCTCCAGCGCAAGGATATGCTGGAGATGTTTATGACGGCGGTCTCCCTGGCCGTGGCCGCCATCCCGGAGGGGCTGCCCGCCATTGTCACCATCGTGCTGGCCATGGGCGTCCAGCGGATGGTGAGGCGCAACGCCATTGTCAAGAAGCTGCCCGCGGTGGAGACGCTGGGGTGCACCGGCGTCGTCTGCTCCGACAAGACGGGGACGCTGACCCAGAACGTGATGACGGCGGTGGAGGTGTGGACGGCGTCGCCCCGGGAGCGGACCCTGGCGCTCACCATCGGCGCGCTGTGCAACGACTCGGTGCTTACATATGACAGGAAGGGCGGGTTTGTGACCACGGGTGACCCCACCGAGACCGCGCTGGTGGCGCTGGCCGCCCGGGAGGGTGTGGACAAAAACAAGCTGGAGCGGGAGATGCCCCGCCGGGGCGAGCTGTCCTTTGACTCGGAGCGGAAGCTCATGAGCACCGTTCACCCCCTGCCGGGCGGCGGGTTCCGGGTGATGGTGAAGGGCGCGCCCGACGTCCTTCTGCGCCGCTGCGCCACGGCCCCGCGCGCCGCGGCGGCCGCCAATGAGGAGATGGCCTCCCGCGCGCTGCGGGTGCTGGGGACGGCGTACAAGGACCTCCCCGCCCTCCCCGCCCGTCTGGAGAGTGAGGCGCTGGAGCGCGGGCTCACCTTTGCCGGACTGATTGGCATGATCGACCCGCCCAGGCGGGAGGTGAAGGCGGCGGTGGCCCAATGCTATGCCGCCGGCATCCGGCCGGTGATGATCACCGGGGACCATAAGCTCACAGCTGTGGCCATTGCCCGGGAGCTGGACATCTTCCGGGACGGGGACCTGGCCATTACAGGCGAGGACCTGGACTTCATGCCCCAGGAGCTGCTGGAGGAGGAGATCGAGCGGTTCTCGGTGTTTGCCCGGGTCTCCCCCGAGCACAAGATGCGCATTGTGCGGACCTGGCAGCAGAGGGGCATGGTGGTGGCCATGACGGGGGACGGCGTCAACGACGCGCCCGCCCTCAAGGTGGCGGACATCGGCTGTGCCATGGGGATTACCGGGACCGACGTGGCCAAGGGCGCCGCCGACATGATTCTCACCGACGACAACTTTGCCACCATTGTGAGCGCGGTGGAGCAGGGGCGGGGTATTTACGCCAACATCAAGAAGGCCATTCACTATCTGCTCTCCTGCAACATCGGTGAGATCATCACCATCTTTATCGCCACCCTGTTTGGCTTTCACCAGATGCCGCTCCTCCCGCTGCAGCTGCTGTGGCTGAACCTGGTCACCGACTCCCTGCCCGCTCTGGCCCTGGGGGTGGAGCCGGCGGAGGACGGCGTGATGCGGCAGAAGCCCCGGGACGCCAACGAGAGCCTGTTTGCCCGCGGGTTTGCCTTTCGGCTGGTCTGGCAGGGAATGATGGTAGGCGCCCTCACGCTGACGGCCTATTATCTGGGGGAATACGTCCTCTCTGACCCGGGGCAGGCCGACGCCACCGCCAATACCATGGCCTTTGCCACGCTCACATTCTGTCAGCTCTTCCACGCCTTTGACGTGCGCAGCGAGCACCAGTCCCTGTTTCACATCGGCGTGTGCTCCAACAATGCCATGAACAAGGCCTTTGTTGTGGGCGTAGCCCTGCAGCTGGCCGTTCTCTGTGTGCCGTCTTTGCAGGCGGTGTTCAAAACCACAAGCCTAGACGCCGACGCGTGGCTGGTGGTTCTGTGCCTCGCCGTTGCCCCGGTTGTCATCTGTGAGGCGGTGAAGGCCGCCGGGCGGAGCAAGGGGACCTCCCCCGCCAAAGGCGGCCGGCGGCGCTGAAGACGGCCCGTGCCCGGTCTGCCCCGGCAAGAAAGCGGCCCCATCCGACTCGGATGGGGCCGCTTTGATACGTGATTACGACGGGAGGGCCTCAGCGGTCCCGGTGTCCCCGGCACTGTCCGGCTCCTCCTCCGCCCGGGGCGCGGTCCCGTCGCACTCCCGGATGAGGATAAAGGGGGTGAGTTGCCGGGTCTGCCCGGCGGGGTTGTCCCGGATCATACCCACAAGGACCTCATCGGGCTCCCGGAGGACAGAGGCCCGCCCCAGTACGTCCACGGAGAGGGCGTTGGCGTCCACAATCATGGAGGCCACCCCGGTTTTTTCATAGATTTCGTCGCACACCTTGTCGGGCTGGTCGGGGATACGGATGCCCATGTGGGCATATTCTTGGATGTCATGCCCGTAAAACCCGTCCAGCCCCGTGATTTCCGGCCCCATCATGTCGTAGAACACGCCCTTTTTGCCGAAGAGCTTGCCGAATCCGGCACAGATGGCTGCCCACAGCACTTTGAGGGAGCCGTTTAAGTTGATGGCGAACTGCATCTTGAACACGTTGCCGACGCCGGGGCCCGCGCTGGTCTGGTGGACAAACCTGACGAGGAGCTTTGCCAGAAATCCCGGCTTTACATCCTCCTCATAGACCACACGGCCCTGGCACAGGGAGATGATTTTCTCACTCATGGAGAGGATGTCGCCGGGCTGATGGACGGGGAGAACGAACCGGCGCACCAGCTCGATGTAGTCGTCGCCAATCTCCACGAACCTCGTCTTGATGGCGTGCCGGGCGAATGCGCGGCCCCCCACCTCAATATGGACAGCCTTTCCCTCGTTGGCGTAAAACTCCATGGACCATACCCTCTTATCTTCCCTGAATTTCTGCTTTATTATAGCCAATCTATCCTGGAAAAGCAACATAAAAGCGGCTGCAGGAGGAAATACTATCGCAAAAACGGGGGGAGGCAGCCAATGGGACTTTTTGAGCCGAAGTGGGAAGAGGTGCCGCCCCACCCGCGGAAAGAGCCGCGGGTGGAAGGGCCGCTGACGCTGGAGCGGCTGGCGCAGGTTTTTGAGGGCTGTGCCGACTATAAGACCAGGCCCGTGCTGCTGGGGGAAAACGGGCGGCGGCAGGCCACACTCTGCTATCTGGCCGGCATGGTGTATCTGGAGCGGGTCAGCGACTACGTGCTCCGGCCGCTGGCCCAGGACAAGCGCCTGGCCCGGTGCGTCACCATGGAGGAGGTGGCGCAGCTGCTGCTGTGCGGCGCGGCGTACAACTTGGGCGTCCAGGAGCGGACCACGCTGGACCAGGCGGTGTTTGACCTCATTGACGGCTGCTGTCTTCTGGTGCTGCCGGAACAGGAGAGCGTGCTCTCGTTCTCGGTGCCCAGCGAGGAGCGGCGCGCGGTGTCCCAGCCGGAGAACGAGCCGGCCATCAAGGGCGCGCGGGACTCCTTTGTGGAGGGGCTGCGGACCAACACCGCGCTGATCCGCCGCCGCCTGCGGACGCCCAGCTTAAAAATAGAAGAACACCTGGTGGGCCGGCAATCGGTCACACCGGTGGATGTGATCTGGATTGACGGCATTGCCAATCCAAA
>CAYPZF010000047.1:0-7686 GCA_964415275.1 uncultured Oscillospiraceae bacterium
CGTTAGCCGCCATGCGGTCACAGCCCACCAGAATCAAATCCACCTTGTGCTGGCCCATCAGGGCGGCGGCCGCGCTGTCTGTCACCAGAGTGACGGGGATGCCGTCGGCCATCAGCTCATAGGTGGTGAGCCGCGCGCCCCGGAGCAGCGGCCTGGTCTCATCCACATAGACCATCTCCACGTTCCCGCGCTTGTGGGCGACGCGGATGACGCCGAGAACGGTGCCAAATCCGCCGGTGGCCAGCGCCCCGTCGTTGCAGTGGGTGAGGATGCGCGCCCCCTCCGGGACAATCTCCGCGCCCAGGCGGCCCATGGCCCGGTTCCTCACCACGTCCTTCCGGTGGATGGTCACCGCCTGGGCCACTAAGGCGGTCATCAGGTCCTGGCTGTGCAGGTAGGCCTTCCTCTGGGCCTCCATCTGGTCCAGCGCCTGAGAGAGCTCGGGCAGGGCGGGCAGGCTGGCGGCCAGAGCAGCCTTGGCCTCGTCCATCCGCGCCTCAAACTCCGGCATGCCGCCGTATTCCAGGGCGGCCAGACAGTAGGCGTACCCGGCGGCCACGCCGACGGCGGACGCGCCGCGCACCGCCGTGGTCCGGATGGCGTCGGCCACCTCACGGTAGTCGGTGCAGCGGCGCCAGAGTTCCTCCATGGGTAGCCTGGTTTGGTCCAACAGAGAGAGGGCGTCGCCCTCCCAGCGAATGGCGTCCATTGTGATGACCTCCATGATCAGATTTGAGCGCCGCGGCGGGCGTGTGCTTTATCATGCCACGGCTGCGTGTCATTATGAGCATACTTTAACCAGTATAATAGCCACTTTGCGGCCATGATACCATGAAAGTGAAGCTGGAATGGTATCATGTGTCATGTTTTTCGGTTGCCCCGCAAGGGGTGAGAAAAACGATTTAAATTGAAGTATAATAGCCGCTTTGCGGCTATTATACCATGATTACCTGCGGGAGTAAAGAAATGATAGACATCTCGGTATCCGGCCTCGTCAAGCAATTTGAGGTTGGAAACAAGATATTAGACGGCCTGTCCTTCCAGGTGAACAGCGGGGAGCGGGTGGGCATCCTGGGCAAAAACGGCGCGGGAAAGACCACCCTGTTCCGGGTTCTGACCGGCGCGCTGGAGCCGGACGGGGGCGAGGTGGTCCTGGCCCCGGGCAAGCGCCTGGGCCTGATGTCCCAGATCCCGGTCTACCCGGCCTCTTATACGGTGGAAGACGTGCTGCGCGCCGCCTTCGGCCGGCTTCAGGCCATGGAGCGGGAGATGGCGGATTTGACCGGCCAGATGGCCCGGGGAGAGACGGACCCCGCCCTGCTCAGACGCTACGACGGACTGCTCACCGCCTTTGAGGCGGGGGGCGGGTACGACACCGAAACGGCTCTGGCCAAGGTGTGCAACGGTCTGGCCCTTCCGGCGCCCATGCGGGCCCAGCGGTTTTCCGCTCTGTCCGGCGGGGAGAAGACCCGGGTCAACCTGGCGCGGCTCATCTTGGAGGACACCGACATCCTGCTCCTGGACGAGCCCACCAACCACCTGGACCTCCGCGCCACCGAGTGGCTGGAGGAGCACCTGGAACAATTCAAGGGCACCGTGCTTGTCATTTCCCACGACCGGTATTTCCTAGACAGGCTCATTTCCCGGGTCATCGAGATTGTGGACGGGCAGGCGGAGTTCTACCAGGGCAGCTACAGCTTTTACGCCGCGGAAAAAGAGGCCCGCCATCAGCAGAGGCAGCGGCAATACGAAAAGGAGCAGGCCAAAATCGCCCAGCTTCAGGCGGCGGCGGACAAGCTCCACCTGTGGGCCTTTATGGGCAATGACAAGCTCCACAAGCGGGCCTTTTCCATGGAAAAGCGCATTGAGCGCCTCCGCGTCACCGACCGCCCCGTCAAAGAGCGGAAGCTGGACCTCCGATTTGGAGAATGGGAGTTCCGGGGCGACGAGGTGCTGACCGTCAAGGGCCTCGCCAAGGGCTTTGGGGACCGGGTGCTGTTCCGCGACGTGAACCTGGAAGTAACCGGCCCCGAGCGCATTGCCCTTCTGGGGGACAACGACACCGGGAAATCCACCTTTTTAAAGATACTCACGGGGGAGGAGACCCCGGACAGCGCCAGGCTGCGTATGGGCCCCACGGTAAAGCTCGGCTGCCTGCCTCAGGTGATCAAATTCAGCCATCCGGAGCGCAGCCTGGTGGACACCCTGCTCTACGACCAGGGCTGCACCCCCCAGGCCGCCCGGGACCGCCTGGCCGCCTTCAAATTCCGGGGTGACGACGTGTTCAAGCCCGTCTCCGCCCTGTCGGGCGGCGAGCAAAGCCGCCTGCGGCTGTGTATGCTCATGGACGCCAAACTCAACCTGCTCCTCCTGGACGAGCCCACCAACCATTTGGACCTCATCTCCAGGGAATGGATTGAGGAGGCGGTGGAAGCCTATGAGGGCACCCTTCTGTTCGTCTCCCACGACCGCTACTTTATCGACCGGTTCGCCACCAGGGTGTGGGTGCTGGAGGATGGAACCATAACGGATGTGAAAGGCACTTACGCCGCGTATCGGGCCATGCGGGCCGGACAGGCGACCGTGCCCGCGCCCCGGGCGCGCAGGGTCCCGGCGCCCAAGAAGGAACCGGCAAAGCGCCCCGGCGGCACCAAGGAGCTGGAAAAGCAGGTGAACGCCGCCGAGCGGGCGGTGGCCCGGGCGGAGGAGCAGATGTCCGAGCTCAGCCTGGAGGTGGAGGCGGCGTCCACCGATTACCTCCGCCTCCAGGAGCTCTACGAGCGGCGGGAGGCGCTGGACCAAGAAATTCACAGCCTGTACACCCGGTGGGAGGCACTGGCCCAGGCGCTGGAGGAGGCCCGAGCATGAGACGATACAGAGGGAAAAGGCGGCGTTGGGCCAGGGTTCTCTTGTCCCTGCTTCTGGCTGGCATTCTCTGCTTCTCCGCCCTGCTGGGCGTGGTGCTCACGGGCATCCGCACAGAGATGAAGGGGGACCCTGAAGTCATGATTATCCTGGGCTGTCAGGTGAAGCCCTGGGGGCCGTCGGTCCTCTTGCAGGACCGGCTGGACACCGCGCTGGACTACCTGGAGGACCACCCGGATATGCTGGTGATTGTCTCAGGCGGCCAAGGGCCCGACGAGCACATCTCAGAGGCCGCCTGCATGGCGGATTATCTGATCGGGGCGGGGTATGACCCCGATTTGATCGCGCTGGAGGACCGGTCCCACAGCACTTGGGAAAACCTTGTGAACAGCGCCGCGCTGCTGGCCGAGCTGGGAGAGGACGCCGGCCAGGACATACTCATTGTCTCCAACGGCTTTCATCTGGCCCGGGTGCGGATGCTGTGGAGCCGGGCCGCCGGCGGCGCCGGCCGTCTGTCCACCCTGGCCGCCCCCGCCAGCCACACCCCCTCCCGCCTGAACATGTATATCCGGGAGCCCCTGGCGGTGGTGAAGTCCTTTTTGCTGGACACCGAAGTACCCCGGACCGAGGCCGCGCCCAGCCCCGCGGCGGCGGCCTGAGCCGAGAAAACCGAGAAATTGAGGGAATAGACCATGCTGGATAAATTGCGCGCCATCGAACAGCATTACGCCGAGCTGGAGGCCCGTCTGAACGCCCCGGAGACCTACGCCGACCCGGCGCTGGTGGCCCGTGTCAACAAGGAACAGCGGGAGCTCCAGCCGGTGGTGGAGGCCTACCGGGCATACATCCGCCGCGGGGAGGACCTGAGCGCCGCCGAGGGCCTGCTCTCCGACCCGGACATGAAGGAGCTGGCTCAGGAGGAGATCCAGGCGGCCAAGGCGGATTTGGAGCGTCTGGAGGAGGAGATCAGGCTGCTCCTGCTGCCCCGGGACCCCAACGACGGCAAGAACGTCATTGTGGAGATCCGGGCCGGTGTGGGCGGGGAAGAGGCCGCCCTCTTCGCGGGCTCCCTCTACCGCATGTACGCCATGTACGCCGAGCAGAGGCGGTGGAAGGTGGCGGTGGCCAACCGGAGCGAGACCGAGCTGGGCGGCATCAAGGAGGTCTCCTTTGTCATCGAAGGGGAGGGGGCATACTCCCGCCTGAAATTTGAAAGCGGCGTCCACCGGGTCCAGCGGGTGCCGGAGACGGAGAGCGGCGGACGTGTCCACACCTCCACCGTCACCGTGGCGGTGCTCCCCGAGGCCGAGGAGGTGGACGTGGAGGTCAACCCCGCCGACGTGGAGATGCAGGTGTTCCGCTCCTCCGGGGCGGGGGGCCAGCACGTGAACAAGACCTCCTCCGCCGTCCGCCTGCTCCACAGGCCCACGGGCGTGGTGGTGGAGTGCCAGCAGGAGCGCAGCCAGTTCCAGAACCGGGAAAAGGCCATGCAGATCCTGCGGGCGAAGCTCTATGAGGCGGAGCAGGCCCGGGTCAGCGACGCGGTGTCCGACCAGCGCCGCAGTCAGGTGGGCAGCGGCATGCGCAACGAGCGCATCCGCACCTATAATTTCCCACAGGGCCGGCTCACCGACCACCGCATCGGGCTGACCCTCTACAGGCTGGACGCGGTCATGGACGGCGACCTGGACGAGATTGTGGACGGGCTCGTTACCGCCGACCGGGCGGAGCGCTTGCAGGCGGGGGAACAGGATTGAAGACGAGGATGTTTACACCGGCGGACCTGGACGCCGCCGCCGCCCTCCTCCGCGGGGGCGGCCTGCTGGCCATCCCCACGGAGACGGTATACGGCCTGGGGGCCAACGGCCTGGACACCGAGGCGGTCCGCCGCATCTTTGCGGCCAAGGGCCGGCCCCAGGACAACCCCCTGATTCTCCACGTGCCCTCCGCCGACTGGCTGGAGCGCTGCTGCACCGAAATTCCCCCCCTGGCCTACACCCTGGCGGAGCGCTTCTGGCCCGGGCCCCTGACTTTCATTTTAAAACGCAAGCCGACGGTGCCCGACGAGGTCGCCGGCGGGTTGGATACCGTGGGAATCCGGTGCCCCGACAGCACCGTCACCCGGGCCATCATCGCGCTGGCCGGCGTGCCGGTGGCGGCCCCCTCGGCCAACCTCTCGGGCCGCCCCAGCCCCACCACCGCCGCCCATGTGCTGGCGGATATGGACGGAAAGATCGACGGCATCGTGGATGACGGCCCCTGCGCCGTGGGTGTGGAGTCCACCATTTTGGACCTGACGGTGACGCCGCCCCGGCTCCTGCGCCCTGGCGGCCTGCCCCTGGAGCGGCTGCGGGAGGTGGTGGGGGAAATCGCCGTAGACCGGGCGGTGATCCGGCCCGTGGAGGCGGGGGAGCAGCCCCGGGCCCCCGGCATGAAGTACCGGCACTACGCCCCCAAGGCCCCTGTCACCGTGGTCCACGGCAGCCCCCGGACGGCGGCCCGGTTTATCCGGGCGCAGATGGGGCCGGGCAGCGGCGTCATCTGCTTCGACGAGTACGCCGGGCTGTTTGACGGACATGTGGTAGAGACCATCGGGCCCGCCTCCGACGCCGCGGCCCAGGCCCGGCATATCTTCGACGCCCTGCGGGCCTTCGACGACACCGGTGTCACCGAGATCTGGGCCCAGTGCCCCCGGGAGACCGGCTTAGGCTTAGCCGTGGCCAACCGCCTGCATAAGGCGGCGGGCTTTCATATCATAGAACTGGAGTGACGTCTATGAAGGTCATCGGGATTACGGGCCCCACGGGGGCCGGTAAGACCACCGCGCTGAGCGCGCTTCTCACCCTGGGCGCCGCGCTGATTGACGCCGACGCGGTATACCACGAGCTCACGGTCCGCAGCGGGGCCATGCGGGCCGAGATGGAGGCCCGCTTTGGCGCCGTATTCGGCGCGGACGGCATGCTGGACAGAAAGCGGCTGGGCAGCCTGGTGTTTCAGGATGAGCGGGCCCTGGCCGACCTGAACGCCATCACCCACGCCTATGTGGGGGACGAGGTGGACCGGCGCCTGGCCCGGGCGCGGGAGGAGGGGCGGCCCGCCGCCGCCATCGACGCCATCGCCCTGATTGAGAGCGGCATGGGGGAGAAGTGCGACATTCTGGTGGCGGTGCTGGCCTCGGAGGAGGTGCGGATTCGCCGCATCATGGCCCGGGAGGGCATTTCGGAGGACTACGCCCGCCTGAGGGTCTCAGCCCAAAAGGGGGCGGACTGGTTTCGGGCCCGCTGCGATTATGTTTTGGAAAGCACAGAGACAGACACTCCGGCGGCGTTTTCCGCCCGTGCGCTTGCTCTGTTTCGCCCGCTGATAGAACAAGGCTGAAGGAGGAGATTAACATGGAAGAAAAGAAGGAAAAGACCCCGGGCGCGTTGCGGCGGGAAGCGCTGCTCTACAGCCCCAAAAACGGATATGATCGGCTGCCCCCCGAGGAGGAGGCCGCTGTCACACGCTACTGTGAGGGCTACAAAACGTATCTGGACCGGGGCAAGACCGAGCGGGAGGCGGTGGACTACACCGTATTTCTGGCTGAATCCCAGGGCTTTCGGCCCTTCCGGCGCGGCATGGCCCTCAAGCCGGGGGACAAGGTATACCGCGTCAACCGGGGCAAGGCTGTGCTGCTGGCGGTGGTGGGCACCGCCCCCATGGACGAGGGGGTCAACATCGCCGCCGCCCATATCGACTCTCCCAGGCTGGACCTGAAGCCCAACCCCCTCTATGAGGAGAGCGAGCTGGCCTTCTTCAAAACCCACTATTACGGCGGCCTGCGCAAATATCAGTGGGTGACCATCCCCCTGGAGCTCCGGGGCGTGGTGGCGTTAAAGGACGGCCGCACCCTCAAGGTGTCCGTGGGAGACGGACCGGGCGACCCGGTGTTCACCGTGGGCGACCTGCTGCCCCACCTGGCCCAGGAGCAGGGCAAAAAGCCGCTGGCAGAGGCCATCCCCGCCGAATCCCTCAACATTCTGATCGGCAGCCGCCCCTTCCCGGACGACGAGGGGGACTACCGGGTAAAGCTGGCCGTCCTGGATCTGCTCAACCGGAAGTACGGCATTGTGGAGGAGGACTTTACCTCCGCCGAGCTGTCGGCAGTCCCCGGGTTCCGGGCCGCGGACGTGGGCTTTGACCGATCCCTCATCGGCGCCTACGGCCACGATGACCGGGTGTGCGCTTACGCCTGCCTGGCCGCTCTTTTTGACCTGGAGACGCCCTGGCGCACCGCGGTCTGTGTGCTGGCCGATAAGGAGGAAATCGGGTCTGAGGGCGTTACCGGCATGAAATCGGCCGCCTTTGACACCTTCATGAGCGACCTGTGCGCCTCCGCCGGGGGCGTGCCCCTCAAGGCCTGCTATGAGAAGTCCTTCTGCCTCTCCGCCGACGTGACAGCGGCCTTCGATCCCAACTTCCCCGAGGTGTATGAAAAGCGCAACAGCCCCAAAATGAATTACGGCGTCGGCATCTGCAAATACACCGGTGCCCGGGGCAAGTCCGGCGCGTCGGACGCCTCCGCCGAGGTGGTGGCCTACGCGCGCCGCGTGCTGGATGAGGCCGGCGTCGCCTGGCAGATGGCCGAGCTGGGCAAGACGGACCAGGGCGGAGGCGGCACCTTGGCCGCCTATATGGCCGAGCGGGACATCGACACCCTGGATGCCGGCGTCCCTGTGCTGTCCATGCACGCCCCCTTTGAGACGGTTGCCAAGCTGGACTGCTATATGACCTACCGGGCGGCCCACGCCCTTTATCTGGCGCGGTGAGAGCGCCCGGCCG
>CAYPZF010000048.1:0-7481 GCA_964415275.1 uncultured Oscillospiraceae bacterium
CCGCCAGCGCGTCCAGGCGCTCCAACAGCGTGTCACAGCGCACCGAGAGAGTGCAGGTGTGCTCCTCCCGCTCCTCTCCGGCGGGAGGGGAGGGAGACGGAGACGGAGCGGGCGCCGTCTCCTCCTCCGCCGCCGGTGTCTCCGCTGCCGGGGCGGGGGAGAACAGCGCCTCCCCGCCGCCGGGCACCGCGGACTCCACGGGCGGGGCGGGCGGGAGGTCCCCGCCGGACGCGCCGCATCCGCACAGGAGCAAGCTCAGGCAGAGCAGCAGGGCGGCGGCGCGCCCTCTCATCTTACGGCCTCCAGGCACAGAAGAAGCGGCACATAGAGGACCCACCGGACGGGGAGGTCCGCCAGGGGCCGGAACTCCGAAACCCGGTCCCCGTCGCCCCGCATCTGGTAGAGGGGGGCGGCGCCGTCCCGTCCGCGCTCAACAGCGGCAAGGGCGAGCAGGGCCTGTTCCGTGGCCATCTGGTCCGTCGCTCCATCCGCCACATGCCGGAACCCGCCCTCCGGCGTCCCCAGGGAGAGAAGCCCGTCCAAGGCCGTGGCCCCGTGCTTGGTAAACTGGGGTGCCTCTAAATCCACCCCCAGCGTACAGAGGGCGATGATCACCTGGGCCGTGCTCTCCGCCGTCACCACGCCGCCGTTGTCATACGCGCCGCCCTCCCTCTGCGCCGAGGAGAGAAAGTCCAGCCCCCCCGCGACGGCGGCGGACACCTCTTCCCGCTCCCTGTAGGGGGCCAGCGCCTGCAGGACCATGGCCGTCATATCCGCCTCGGACGCGCCCCCCTTGGACAGGGCGAACCCCCCGTCCCCGTTTTGGCGGGCCAGGAGCTCGTCCACATAGCGGGCGCGGCTGGCCGTCACCCCCTCCGGCAGGGCATAGCCGCCGCTGTCCAGGGCGATCAGAGCCCAGGCGGGGCCGCTCAGCCCCTGGTAAATCGTCTTGTCAAAGTCGCCCAGGGGGGCCAGCAGGTCGTACCCGGCCACATCCCGCGGGTCCTTCCCCAGGGCGGTGACCGCCAGGACCGTCCTGGCGTACTCGGTGTATTTTCTCTCGTGCAGCACGCCGTCGCAGGCCGTTACATGGGCCTCCAGCGCCGTCCAGTACGCCTGTCCGCCGCCCTCCGGCAGGCCGTGCCCCGCCCGGACCAGGCCCAAAATGAGCCACTCTCCGCCCATAGAGCCCGGCGTCGGTGCCGGCACCGCTTCCGTCAAAAAGGCTGCCGTCCTGTCCAGATGCGCGGCCGCCGTCCCTCGCTCCGCGGCCAGGGCTCCGCTACTTGCGCCAAGCAGACAGACCGCCAACAGACAGCACAGCTGCCGCGCTGCAAATCGTCTCATGTCCGTATCCCCCTCTCACAGGCGTTGTTAATGTCATGGCACGGCGTAATGTGTGACAAACCGGCGGAGGACTTCCGCCACCTCGGCCCGGGTCGCCTCGGCCTTGGGCGCCAGTCTGTCCAGCGCGCGTCCGGTCATCAGGCCCAGGGCGTTGGCCCAGCCCACGGCCTCCCGGGCAAAGGCGCTGACCTCTCCGGCGTCGCCGTAGCCGGTCAGCTCTGCCGATGCCCCGGTGTCGTACCCCCGCTGTCCGGCGTAGCGGAAGAGGAAAACCGCGATCTGCTCCCGGGTCACCCGGTCGCCGCCGCCAAACAGGCCGGTTTGGTATCCCGCCAGAATGTGCTCCGAGACCGCCCACTCCACGGCTTCGCTGTAGTAGCTGTCCTCGCTCACGTCGGGAAACAGCGGCGCGGCCGCCGTCCCGGCCTGGGGCGCTCCGGCCAGACGCCACAGCACCGTCACCATCATGCCCCGGTCCATGCTGTCATGGGGCGCGAAGGCGGTCTCCGAGACGCCCCGGAACAACCCCCGGTCCGCCACAAAGAAGACAGCCTGGCAGAACCAGTCCCGCTCAGAGACGTCGGCAAAGGAAACCGGCTCCTCCGGCGGCTCCTCTTCCTTCGGGCCGTCGGCTCCGCCGCCATCGCTGGTGTAGTCGGTGACGTAATACCATACCACCTGGTCACCGGCATACAGGCGGTACTGGTTCGCCGCCGTGTCGGAGGGGGTCACGCCGTTTACCGCGTACATCCAGCCGGAGTTTTCCCCCTCGTCAAACTCACCCAGACCGTCAATAGAGACCACATACGCCCCGCCCTGGATGACCGCCGGCGTCCCCGCCGCTGTCAGCACGCTTTTCAGCGCGTCCAGCGCGGTGGTCACCCCCGCCTCAATCACCGCCGAGCCTTCGGCAATCACGCCGCGGAGGCCTCGTACCTTCACGGATGCCCTGTCCTGGGCCGGGACGGAGTTGTCCTCCTCCAGCACCGTGACGAAAAAGATGTCTGTCTTCCCCTGGTAGGAGACCGTCACCTGCCTTGTCCCCGGGCTGGCCCGGTTAATGGGGGAAATCGTGCAGTCGCTCAGGTCCACCGGGGCCGTATTGGACGGGTCGCCGTTGTACACGGCGGTCACCGCCAGACCGTCGGTGTTGACGGCGAAGGCGGTTTGGGACGCGTCGTAGGTGTAATCGGTGACCGTGGGCCCGGCCGTGATCGCAATGGCGGTCAGCAGCTTGGCGTCAGGCCAACTGAGGTACACGTCCACCTGGGCGGGGAACTGGTACAAGCTCCGGCTGCGTGTGCCCGCCGTCAGATTCTGATAGGTGGCCAGGGCCTGGAAGCCCTGGTAGCTCGCCAGGGCGTTGGGGGTCTCCGCGTCGGTGTAGCCCAGTTGGTCGCCCGCCGTGCGAAAGGAGAGCAGGTTGGT
Organism: uncultured Oscillospiraceae bacterium; assembly: GCA_964415275.1. Lineage (GTDB taxonomy): Bacteria > Bacillota > Clostridia > Oscillospirales > Oscillospiraceae > JAEWRY01. The sequence continues at coordinate 2,776 of CAYPZF010000048.1, forward strand.
CAGAGGCGTCGCGCCCCCCTTGTCAAAGCGTGGGTCGGTCTGCGCGTCAATCCCCAGCGCGTTCAGGGCCGTGAGGACCGTCGCCGTGGTGCTGGCGTTGCGCCCGCCAAACCCGCCGTCCATTGTCTGCATGGCGGAGAGCGCCGCCAAGGCGTCGTCCACCGCCGCCGTAATCTCGGCGCACCGCTCGGCGGACACCCCGTACACCCCGTCCGACGCCTGGTAATAAGGGGCCAGGGCCGCCAGCACCATGCCCGTGCCGTCGGCGGTCTCCCACAGTCCGGTCACGGCATCCTGCGCCTCTAAAATAGAGGCCAGCAGCCCCTCCCTGGTGAGGACCGCGTCCCGGGGGGCGTCGTAGGGCCCCAGGTCGTAGAGGGAGAGGACATAGGGCGCGGCATAGAGGGGGTGGACCACTCCCGTCCAGGTCCCGATCTCCTCCAGCAAATCAATGGGCGCGCCGCTGTCCGGGTCTGGAATCTGGCGGGCGTCAATGCCGACCGCGGCCAGGCCCAGAGCGGTCTTTGCCAGGGTGCCCACATTGCCCGTCCCGGTGTCCGCGAAGGCGTCGACCGTGGTCAGCACCGCCGCCAGATGGGTTCGCAGCTGCGGCTCCGCGGGGGACAGGCCCGCGGCGCCCATGGCCAGCAGCCAGTCGTTGCAGGGCGGGTCGCCGGTCACGGACCTCACACCCGCCAGCACCGCCGCCACCTCGGCGGCAAGGTCCCGGGCGCCCCCGGCCCGCCTCGTCACGGTCAGGGTGTAGCTCCGCGCGTCGGTGCCGTTGGTCACCGTGAGGGACAGCCTGTTTTCTCCCACCTCCAGCGCCGCCTCGGTCCCCAGTGTGTAAGGGGCCGCGTCAGCGGCTCCGGCCGCCTGGTACGCAGCTTCCACCAGCCCGCCTTCCGCGGCGGAGGCGGTGAAAGCGACGGAGGAGACGGCATGTCCCACCGTCATGCCGTCGGTCCCCAGATAGGGCAGCCCGTCTGTCGCTGTCTCCCCGAACCGGAGTGTGAGCGCCGTCAGGGAGGTGTCGCGGGCGCTGGGCTGGCTGAAGGAAAGGCTGGGCGGATTAAGCCCGTCATAGACCATCGCGGCGCGGCAGAAGGGGTGGGCGGCGCCGGGCGTTTCCGCCGTGATGTCAAAGGTGTACGTCCCGGCCGTTTGCCCCCCCCACAGGGTGATGGTGGCCATCCCGCTTTCACTGTCTGTAGCCGCCGGGCTGCCGCCCGGTGTCCCCGCCGGCGCGCCGTTGCTGTAGAGAGGGGCGGCGGGCCTGGTCACCTCCCACTGGGGGCCGTCCGCGCCCCAGCCCAGATGGCGCTTCTGGTACAGGGCCAGCGTCACTTCGGCATAGGGGTATTCCCACTGGAGGTCTGTCTGTGCCCCCATGACAGTAAAGTAAGTGTAGTCGGTGGTGTACCGCCAGCTCTCATCATAGGAGGAGAGGGAGAGCACAATCCGGTCCCCCGCCCCAATCTCCTGGCTGTCCAGCCCGCTGGCGGCCAGGTCATCGTTGTGCATAAAGACCCAGCTGGCCCCCTCCGGAGCGGAGACGCCGCCAAAAGCCGTGTAAAAGCTGTCCGAGCCCACCGGCACGTCCTGGCCGTCCGCGAGAAGGGCTTGGGTCACCGCGTCAATGGCGCGGGGGGCGTCGCCCAGGGCGGTCAGGGGCACCTCGGCGCAGGCCAGCACCGTGCCCACGGCGGTGTCCTCCCCCCGCACACCGATGCCGTTGCCCTCCACGCGCACCGTCACCGTTCCGTCTGCGGCCCAAGCTCCGGGCGCCGGCAACAGCGCCAGGAGAATCGCGGCGGCGATGAGGAGCGACATCACTCTCTTCTTGCTCATCAGATCCCATCCTTTCCTTTTGCTTTCATGTTCTGCCGGACCAGGGGCGTCCGGGCGTCCAGCAAAAAAGGCCGCGACGACCATAGGTCGTCACGGCCTGATTCCCGTGCGAAACAATCCCACAATCCAAGCACGGGAGTTGTGGGCTTCTTTCTCAGCAGGTCTTCTGGCTTGCGCTTACGGGGGAGATGCCCCCGCGCCCTCTTCCTGCCTTCCCGGTGTTAACCAGTGACCGATTTTCATCGACGGATAGAGGGCATTTCACGCTTACAGCGGCGGTTCCGCGCGGGAATTACACCCGCTTGTCTCTTAGCTCCCCAGGGCCGGACGCCAGAGGAAGCACTGAAAAGGTATATTCTGTTTGTACGCCGGCGCTGCACGGCATGGCCATGAAGCAAACGTACAGCCACTTTGCGGTTATTCTACCACATGGCTGAGCCCTTGTCCAGTTCATAATCCCCCTGCCGGCTGCCCGCCCACGCCCTGACTTGGGACGAGGGCAGTACATGGGGGTTTGACTTGGACCGCGGGAGATGATATAGTAAGTTTTGTCAATTTCAGCTGGCGAAAAGAGAGGAAAGCTGCCATGAACGATATCATTTTCGCGTTTACGCTTACGTTAATCGCTGGTTTGAGCACGGGCATCGGAGGCGGTGTCATCCTGTTCACCAAGCGCACCAACAAGAAATTTTTATCGATAAGCCTCGGGTTTTCCGCCGGGGTCATGATCTATGTCTCTATGATTGAAATCTTCTTCAATGCCCAGGACCTTCTGATTTCGGAACTGGGCACCCGTTCGGGGAGCTGGGCCACGGTGCTCGCTTTCTTTGGCGGGATGCTGTTCATCGCCCTCATCGACAGATTGATTCCGTCGGAGGAAAATCCGCATGAGTGCAAGCGTGTGGAGGTGTCCGAAGGGGGGGGGGCTTGCCCCGAAAAGCTGATGCGTACGGGACTTTTTACCGCGCTGGCGGTTGCGATTCACAACTTCCCGGAGGGATTGGCCACCTTCGTTTCCGCCCTGCAGGACCCGGGCATCGCGATTCCCATCGTGGTGGCCATTTCAATCCACAACATCCCGGAGGGGATCGCGGTGGCCGTGCCGATCTATCAGGCCACCGGCTCCAAAAGAAAGGCGTTTCGCTACTCCCTCCTGTCCGGCCTCGCGGAGCCGGTGGGCGCCCTTGTCGGGTGGCTCCTCTTGATGCCCATTATGAACAACGTAATCTTTGGCGTCATTTTTGCGGGTGTGGCGGGCATTATGGTGTTCATTTCCTTTGACGAACTGCTCCCGGCGGCCCGGGAATATGGCGAACACCACCTCTCCATCTATGGCTTGATTGCCGGCATGGCAGTCATGGCGGTCAGCTTACTGATGTTTTTATGAGTGCGTTTGCGGCCCGTCTCCCGGTCAGCGGAGGAGGCCGCCCACAAAAAAGCCGTTGCAACCACGGGAAGCCCCGGTGATTGCAACGGCTTTTGCTCTATGTACAGGCGTCAGGCAATCTGAATCGTCAGGAACATGGGCAGCGTCATGTGCTCAATTTGATCCTGCAGCTCCTCGAGCTCGTCCATGTGGCGGTCCTCGTCATTGAGAATCTGCATGAGGACATCGCGCGTCGCGTAGTCCCGCAGCTCGCCCGCGAGAATGATGGCGTCGTTATAGGACTTGATTGCGCCAACCTCGGAGACGCGGTCGTTTTCAATCTGCTTGGGGACGTCGCGGCCAATGTTGATGTTGTTCAGGGTGTTGACGACGGGGGTGCCCTCCAGGAAGAGGATCCTCCCGATCAGTATTTCAGCATGCTTCATTTCATCGATGGCCCGCTTTTCAAAGCCTGCGTGCAGCTTGCCATAGCCCCAATCCTCACACATCTCGGCATGGACAATGTACTGGTTAATTGCCGTCAGTTCATCAGCAAGCAGAGCGTTCAGCGCTTCAATCAGTTTGGGATGTCCCTTCATAACAATAACTCCTTCCATTTATTGATTAAATAACGCCAGGTCGTGCAATGCGTAATTGCATTATACTATTTATGAACGCGGTTATCAACCGACAAGGGCAAAAAATTTGTCGGGGGAGAGAGTTTTTGCGGGCAGTCCGGGTGAAAAGCGGATGGGCCTCTGGCGGAGAGAGTGGGATGCCGTCCATGAGCCACAAAAAGTTCAGCTACAGCTTATCATTTGCCAAACCTACGAAAGCGAACCAACCGCTAATAATGCCACTCAAACGCCGCCCCAATGGACTGTGGGCGGTGTTTTTGTATAGATAGAGCATATCAAAGGAGGAATGCCAACACAATCCCCGCCGGGCCTTGCTGAAAAGTAAGGCTCTTTTTTTATGCCATGATGAAGGAGGTAAAAGCGATATGGCAAACGACACACAGAAAACGCCGGGCATGGAACAGGCCACCCCTGCCGATAAATTGCCGTATAAACAGGCTGTGCCTGTTAGCAAGGAGGCTCCTGCCCCGGTGGTAGCCGCAGACAAGGGCGCTCCCGCTGTCAAAGAACCCATCCCAAAAGAACCCGCTGCCCCGCCGTTGAACAAGTCCGCCGAAAAAGTCAAGGATGTGGCGGCGGCGGAAAAAGCGGCCAAACCCGCCAAATCTGAACCCAAGTCCGATGCCCCTAAAAAGTCCGAACCGAAAAAGCCTGTTCCGGCCAAAGCTCCTAAAACCGAGAAAAAGGCTCCGGCTGAAAAGGAGGCTCCCGCCCCGGAACAGTCGCCCGAACCGAGGGAGGCCCCGCGCAAGGATGAGGTTGAAAAGATTGTGTATCTCAATCTTTCCGAGCTTCACGCCTTCAAAGGCCATCCATTCCAAGTTAGGGATGATGATGAAATGCGGGCTATG
>CAYPZF010000049.1:0-7351 GCA_964415275.1 uncultured Oscillospiraceae bacterium
ACCTGCGGGAGGCCCGCGCCGTGGCCCGCCGCATCCGGGGCATGCGGGAGGGGGGGGCGCAGGTCTCCGAGGGGGAGGGGGGCGTCCGGCCCATGCGGCCGGGAGACATCGTCATCCTGCTGCGCTCTCCCGGCACGGTGCTCCACCACTACATCCGCGCCCTTCATGAGGAGGATTTGCCCTGGGAGACCCAGGGCGCGGGGGACTTTTTCTCCGCCACCGAGGTCTCCGTGGCCCTGTCGCTCCTCCAGATCATTGATAATCCCCGCCAGGATGTCCCCCTCATCTCCGTGCTGCGCTCCCCGGTGTACCAGTTCAGCGCCGACCGGCTGGCCGCGCTACGCGCCGGGCAGGAGGGAGACTTCTACGACGCGGTGGCGGCCGGGGCCCGGCGGGGAGAGCCGGACTGCGCCGCGTTTTTGGAGCAGCTTACCGAGCTACGCTTGGGCGCGGGGGATATGAGCAGCCACCAGCTTATCTGGCGGCTCTACGACCTGTGCAACTTGCCCGGCCTGTTCTCCATGCTGCCCAGCGGGGAGGAGCGGCGTGAGAAGCTGCTCACCCTCTATGAGCTGGCCCGCCGCTTCGAGGAGAACGGTCACCGGGGCCTTTACGCCTTTCTCACCCACCTGCGCCGTCTGCGGGAGCATGGCATCCCCGTTCTCCCCCAGACGCCGGGTGAGGGGGGCGGCGTGCGAATTTTAAGCATCCACCGCTCCAAGGGATTGGAATTTCCCGTGGTGTTTTTATGCGGCCTGGCACGCAGACTCAACCGGGAGGACATGCAGCGGCCCATCTTGTTCCACCAAACACTGGGCATGGGCCCCAAGGGCCTGGACACCGCGCGTATGATTGAATATACTACCCTGGCCCGGGAGGCGGTGCGCCATCAGCTGGAGAGCGAGATGATGGCGGAGGAGCTGCGCCTGCTCTATGTGGCCATGACCCGGGCAAAGGATAAGCTGGTTATGACCTGCGCCCTCCCCGGCGGCAGGGAGGAGCTAAGACGCCTCGGCCTGGAGGCGGGCAGTCCCGTGGACCCGGAGGCGCTGCGCGCCTGCTCCTCTGTGGGGCAGTGGATTCTGCTGGCCGCCCTGGCCCGCCCGGAGGCGGCGGAGCTGCGGGACTGGGCCGACATGCCTCCCCCCGGGGGAGCGCTTCCCTTTGGCCCGCCTTGGCGCATCGCTCGGGTGGACATCGCGCCTTTGGAGACCGCGGGGTGCCGGCCCGCGCCGGAGGCGGCGGTGGAAGAAGAGGCTCCGCCGGACGAGGGGCTGCTGGAGCGGCTGGGCTGGCGCTATCCATATCCGGCCCTGGCGCAGATTCCATCCAAGCTCACCGCCACCGGGCTCAAGGGCCGGTTTCTGGACCAGGAGGCGGAGGAGGAGGCCGTGCCGGTTCAGGCGGAGACGGCGCCGCGCCAGAGCGCCATCCGGCGCCCCGTCTTTGCCCAGGAGGCCCTTGGCCTCACCGCCGCGCAGCGGGGCACGGCCGTCCATCTGGTCATGCAGCACCTGGACTTTGCCCGCACCGGGTCTCCGGCGGAGATTGCGGCCCAGGTGGAGGAGCTGGCGGCCCGGCGGCTGATTACCCCCCAGCAGGGTGAGACGGTGGACTGCGGGAACATCGCCCGGCTCTTCGCGTCCCCCCTGGGCAGGGAGCTGAGGGAATCCGGCACTGTGAGGCGGGAGTTTAAGTTTTCCGTCCTGCTGCCGGCCTCCGACTATTATCCGCAGGCGCCGGCGGGGGAGGAGATCCTGCTCCAGGGCGTGATAGACGCCTGGATGGAGACGCCGGAGGGCATCGCCCTGGTGGACTTTAAGACCGACCGGGTCTCCGCGGCCCAGGCCCCCGCGAAGGCCGAGGAGTACCGGGGCCAGCTGGACGCCTACGCCCGGGCCCTGGAGGAGCTCACCGGCCAGCCGGTCAGGCGCCGGGTGCTGTGGTTCTTTTTTCCCGGCACGGCTGTGGCGCTGCCATAGAGAAAAATGTCTGAGAACGATAAAAAGGTGTTGCAATCCATGGGAGGATATGTTATTATCACAGTTACGTTCATGCTATGATTGCAGCGCCGTATCCTGGACCAGAAAGAGGTGAACACCCATGAAGGAAAGCATCCATCCCAACTATCAGCAGACGACCATCCGGTGTGCCTGCGGCAATATCATTGAGACCGGCTCTACCAAAAAGGACATCAAGGTGGAAGTGTGCTCCAAGTGTCACCCCTTCTTTACCGGTAAGCAGAAGATGGTGGATACCGGCGGACGCGTCAGCCGCTTTAATAAAAAGTTTGGCCTGGACAAGTAAGCTGGAAATGTGGACCCGTGCCGGATTCGGCGCGGGTCCTTTTGCATATCATATACTGGAGCCGGTATGACCGCGCATTCGAAGGAGGTTATTTCCATGTTTCAAAAGGTAGACCCCAAGACCTTGACCGAAAATGTTTTTTCCCTGCTGGGGGATCGCTGGACCCTCATTACCGCCGGCACGGCGGAGGACTGCAACACCATGACCGCCAGTTGGGGCGGCCTGGGCGTTCTTTGGGGTGAGCCGGTGGTCACTATCTATGTCCGGCCCCAGCGGCACACCCGCGCGTTTCTTGAGAAGAGCCCTTACTTCACCCTCTCCTTCTTTCGGGAAGGGGAGTACCGAAAGGAGCTGGCCCTGTGCGGCGCCAAGAGCGGGAGCGAACTCAACAAGTTTGAGGCCTGCGGCTTTACGGTGGAGACCGACGGGCACGGAGCGCCCTATGTGGGCCAGGCCGACCTGGTGCTGGTCTGTGAAAAGCAGTATGCCGACACCATCAAGCCGGCATGTTTTTTGGACCGGGCGGCCGAGGAGAAGTGGTATCCGGAAAAAGACCATCACACCATGTATATCGGCAGGGTTGTAACCTGCCTGAAGCGGACAGGGGCGTGACAGCCGCTGTCCCGGAGGGGCCGGATTGGGTTCCCCCCTCCACCAAACAGTGGGAGGCAATATGGAGGAACGATTCACGGAAGAAAAAATCAACCGGGCTGTGCTGATTGGCCTGCGGGCTGCCAGCCTTTCAAAAGAAGACAACGCCAGCGACGCCACGCTGGAGGAGCTGGAGGCCCTGCTGGAGACCGCCGGCGGCCAGAGCGTGGGCACCGTGCTTCAGAGCCGGGAGACCCCGGACGCCCGCACCTTCATCGGGGAGGGCAAGGTGCGCGAGGTGAAGGAGCTGGTGGAGGCCGCGGGGGCCGACCTGGTCATTGTGGACAACGCCTTGGCGCCCTCCCAGCAGCGGGCGCTCACCGAGGAGCTGGGGGTCCAGGTGATGGACCGGTCCGGGCTCATCCTAGATATCTTCGCCCAGCGGGCCAAGACAAAGGAGGGCAGGCTCCAGGTGGCGCTGGCCCAGTACAAATACCTGCTGCCCAGGCTTACGGGCATGTGGCGTCATCTGGTGCGCCAGACGGCCTCAGGCGGAAAGTCACCCATCGGCACCCGCGGCCCGGGCGAGACCCAGTTGGAGACCGACCGGCGGCACATCCGCAGGAAAATCTCCAAGCTGGAGGAGGAGCTGGCCGAGGTGCGCCGGGTACGGGGGGTCCAGCGGGAGCGCCGCATCAAAAACGAAGTGCCTGTGGTGGCCATTGTGGGCTATACCAACGCGGGCAAATCCACCCTGCTGAACGCCCTCACCGGGGCAGCGGTGACCGCGGACAACCGGCTGTTCGATACCCTGGACACCACCACCAGAACCCTGGAGGTATCAGACACCTGCACCGTGCTCCTGTCGGATACCGTGGGCTTCATCCGCAAGCTGCCCCACCATCTGGTGGAGGCGTTTAAGGCCACCCTGGAGGAGCTCTCCTTTTCCGACCTGCTGCTCCATGTCATCGACGTCTCCGCCCCCGAGTGGCGGGAGCAGGCCGATGTGGTGGAGCGGCTGATTGTCGAGCTGGGGGCGGCCGGGACGCCCCGTATCGACGTGTTCAACAAATCCGACCTCTATGTGGGGGAGATCCTCCCGCACGGGCCGGACATCATTTCCATCTCCGCCAAGACCGGCGAGGGTCTGGACGGGCTCATCTCCATGATTGGGGCGCGGCTGGACACCGGCGCCCGCAGGGTGGTCCTCCATTTGCCTTATGATAAGGGGGGCCTGCTGGACGCCCTCTACCGGGAGGCGAGGGTGGAGCGGGTGGACTACGGCGATACCATTGAAGTCACTGCCGTCTGTACGCCCAAGGTTTTGGGCCGGGTGGAGGAATTTCAGCGGCGGAGCTAACGCCGGAACACCAGAGCGGAGGGGGGCGGCGCAGATGACGGAATACCTGGTTCCGACCGGACGCGGTGTGTCGGAGCTGACCGAAAAGCGGTCCCGGTTCATCGGCCATGTCTGGCCGGCCTCAAGTGAGGAGGAGGCCCGGGCCCGCATTGAAGAGACCAAAAAGAGGTACCATGATGCCCGCCATAACTGCTGGTGCTATCGGCTGAAGGAGGGCGGACTGGAGCGCTACTCCGATGACGGGGAGCCCCAGGGCACCGCCGGGCAGCCAATGCTCAACGTGTTCCAGCGGGAGGGGGTCACCGATGCGGTCTGTGTGGTGACCCGCTATTTTGGCGGCATTTTACTGGGAGCTGGGGGCTTGGTCCGGGCCTATACCCAGAGCGCGAAGGACGCCCTGGACGCCGCCGGCATCTCCGTGGTCCGGCGCTGGACGGAGCTGACGCTGACAGTGCCGTACAGCTTCCTGGAACAGATAAAGCTGGGGACAGAGGAGCTGGGCGGTCTCCTGCTGGACGCGGTGTACGCCGCCGACGTCACCCTTCAGATCCTGCTTCCCGAGGAGAGGGCGGAGGTCTTTACAAACCGTGTGACCGAACTGACCGCGGGGCGCTGGCTTCCGGTGGTGACCGGGGAGGCCTACCGCGCCGGGCCGCGGTGAGACATATTTGCCGGAGAGACAGCAAGGCCAGGGGAGCGCTACGGCTCCCCTGGCCGCTTTACGGGCGGAGATATGAATAAACTATTAATATTTGAGAAATTAAAAGGGTTTTACGCAGGAAAATTGTATAACAAACATGTAAGGTTAAACTGACAGTGTCTGTGCGAAATGGAGGTGAGCAGGTGACCATTCGTGAGCGCACGGAGCAGGCGGAGGCCCGCTTTCTGTCCCCCCACGCCTGCCAATCGGCCCGCTCCTCCGGGCGCCCGCGCCCTGTGGAGCCCTGTCCGGTGCGCACCTGTTTTCAGCGGGACGTCGACCGGATTGTCCACTCCAAGTCTTTTCGCAGGCTGATGCACAAGACCCAGGTCTTCCTGCGGCCGGAAGGGGACCACTACCGCACCCGCATGACCCACACGCTTGAGGTGGCGCGGATTGCCCGCACCATCGCCCGCGGCCTTCGCCTCAACGAGGACCTGACGGAGGCCGCCGCCCTTGGCCACGATTTGGGACACACGCCCTTTGGCCATGCCGGTGAGCGCCTGCTGAATGAAATTATGCCGGGCGGCTTCCGGCACTACGAGCAGTCTCTCCGTGTGGTGGACGAGCTGGAGCGGGACGGAGAGGGCCTCAACCTCTCCAATGAGGTGCGGCAGGGCATTTTCTGTCACACCAAGGGCCAGGGGGCCGACACGCTGGAGGGACAGATCATCCGAATCTCCGATCAGATCGCGTACATAAATCACGACATCGACGACGCGATGCGGGGCGGAATTATCTGCCCGCTGGACCTGCCCTTGGGCATTTCCCAAGTGCTCGGCTTTGACCACGGCAGCCGCATCAACACCCTGGTGGTGGATGTCATCAACGCCAGTGAGGGGAAGAGTCGGATTGTCCAATCCCCCCCCTGCGGCGAGGCCATGGCCAACCTGCGCGCCTTTATGTTTGACGCCGTATACCACAACCCGGTGGCCAAGGGGGAAGAGGGCAAGGCCCAGGATATGCTGCGCCGGCTCTTTGACCACTACCGGGCCGCGCCGGACCGGCTGCCCGACGGATATCAGGCCATTCGGGAGCGGGAGGGCACAGACCGGGCGGTCTGTGACTATATCGCCGGGATGACCGATAAATACGCCGTGGAGCTCTATACCGAGGCGTTTGTTCCAATGGCGTGGAGTGTAAAATAAAAGCGCTTTACATGTACTTTGCGGTATGGACGCACAAAAAGATGGAAAACATAGGAAAAGGAGGACAGCCATGGCCATACCCGAGCAATTTCTGGACGAGCTTGTGGCCAGGTGCGAGATTTCCGACGTGGTCGGGAATTATGTCCACCTCACCCGGAAGGGAAACAACCTCTGGGGCCTGTGCCCCTTTCACAGTGAAAAGACCCCTTCCTTTTCCGTCTCGCCGGACAAGCAGATTTATCACTGCTTCGGCTGCAACAAGGGCGGCGGCGTCATCTCCTTTGTCATGGAGATGGAGAACCTCTCTTTTCCGGACGCGGTGCGCCTTCTGGCCAAGCAGGCCGGAATGGAAGTGCCCGAGACGGGGGAGAGCGGGGACTTCCGCCGCCGGCGGGAGCGGATACTCGCCCTCAACAAAGAGGCCGCCCGCTATTTTCACGGATGTCTCTCCGGCGCGGAGGGGGCGCGGGGCAGGGCCTACCTGAAGGGCCGCACCCTGTCCAAGAGCACCATGACCCGCTTTGGCCTGGGCTGGGCGCCGGAGGGCTGGGACCATTTGATCCGGGCCATGTCTGCCCGGGGGTATGAAAAGGGCGACCTGCTTCAGGCCGGGCTTGCCGTCAAGGGCAAGGAGGGCGGGGTGTACGATCGGTTTCGGGGCCGGGTGATGTTCCCCATCATTGACCTGCGGGGGGATGTCATCGGTTTTGGCGGCCGGGTACTGGACGGGGGAGAGCCCAAATATCTGAATTCACCGGAGACCGTCGTGTTCAACAAGCGGCGCAATCTGTTCGCCCTGAACCTGGCCCGCAAATCCCGCCAGGGGCGCATCATCCTCACGGAGGGGTATATGGACACCATCGCCCTCCACCAGGCGGGCTTTGACTGCGCGGTGGCCTCCCTGGGCACCGCGCTCACGGCAGAGCACGCCCAGCTTCTGGCCCGCTATACAAAAGAGGCGGTGATCTCCTACGACGGGGACACCGCCGGCGTCTCGGCGGCCCAGCGGGCCATCCCCATTCTGGAGAAAACCGGGATGCAGGTGAAGGTACTGCGCATGCGCGGGGCCAAGGACCCGGATGAATTCATCAAAACCTTTGGCCCGGAGGCCTTTGAAAAGCTGCTTACCCAGTCGGAAAACCATGTGGAATACCGTTTGGAGCAGATGAGAAGTACCTATAATCTGGCGGATGATGCCCAACGGGTGGCGTTTTCCCAGGCTGCGGCGGAATTCCTGGCTACCCT
>CAYPZF010000050.1:0-7272 GCA_964415275.1 uncultured Oscillospiraceae bacterium
TTCCTATGATTATTTTGACTTAATCCCCTAGACATTTGCTGTCTTTTGTAATATTATATATAAGATTTGGGTCATGCCTGGTTTCGTTTGGGGATATCGAATGACAGGCAAGAAAAAACAGAGGTGATGCTATGAGCCACAAGTTCTATGGCGGTGTCCACCCCGCTGAGCACAAGGAGGCTACGGAACACAAACCGATTGTTCCCCTTTCCAAAGCTCCCGCTCAGGTCGTGATTTCCATGTCCATGCATGTGGGCGCTCCCTGTACGCCCATTGTAAACGTGGGAGACACCGTTGCCGTCGGTCAGAAGATCGGCGAAGTCGCAGGTCTCGGCGCTCCTATCCACGCCAGTGTGTCCGGTAAAGTGGCGGCGGTGGAGCCCAGGCCTCACGCGAATGGTGAAAAGGTTCTCGCTGTGGCAATCGAGAACGATTTTCAAGACACTCCATCCCCCGACATCCGGCCCCGCGACAATGTGGACGCTCTTACCCCGCAGGAGATCGTCGACATCATCAAGGAGTCCGGCATTACGGGTATGGGCGGCGCGGGCTTCCCCACCCACGTCAAAATCAGCTCCGCCATCGGAAAGGCGGACACGCTTATTCTCAACGGCGCCGAGTGCGAGCCCTACATAACCGCCGACCACCGCCTTATGCTGGAGGAGGGCGAGCGGGTGATTGGCGGAGCCCGCATTCTGCTGCGCGCCCTCGACCTGGACAAGGCCGTCATCGGCGTAGAGGGCAACAAGATGGATGCCATTGAACATCTGAAGGGCCTTTTGCCGCCCGGCGAGACCGGCGTTCAGGTGGAGACACTGCGCACCCGCTACCCTCAGGGCGCTGAAAAGCAGCTGATTCAGCGCATCACAGGCCGCGAGGTGCCCCCCGGCGGATTGCCTGCCGATGTGGGCTGCTGCGTGGTCAACGTGGGCACCGCCGCCGCGGTCTATGACGCTGTGGTGCTGGGCAAGCCCCTCACCCATCGCTTCACCACCGTCACCGGCAGCGCCATCGCCCGCCCCATAAACGTAGTCGCCCCCATCGGCACCCCCTTCTCCCACCTCATTGACGAGGCGGGCGGGTTCCAGGGCGAGGTGGCCCGGGTCATCTCCGGCGGCCCCATGATGGGCGTCGCCCTGTACGACATCTCGGTCTCCACCAGCAAGGCCACCAACGCCGTTCTCTGCCTTGCGGCCAAGGACCTGCCCATTCAGGACGAGCAGCAGGCCTGCATCCGCTGCGCCCGCTGCGTCAACGTCTGTCCCATGCACCTTCTCCCGGTTTATATGTACATGCACGCGCACAAGCGCCTGTGGCGCGAGGTGGAGGACCTGCGGGTCATGGACTGCATGGAGTGCGGCTCCTGTCAGTACATCTGCCCCGCCCGTATCCCGCTGCTGCAGAGCTTCCGCACCGCGAAATTTGAACTCCGCGCCCTGGCGGCCAAAGCAAAGGAGGGGAAAGCATGAACGGAAACCTGAGACTGAGCGTCGCGGCCTCTCCTCACGCCTCCTCTCCGGTAGGCACCCGCAACCTGATGCTGGACGTGATCATCGCGCTGGCTCCGGCGCTGGCCTTTTCGGTCTATTTCTTTGGCCCCCGCGCCCTCACCATGACCCTAGTGTCGGTTCTGGGCTGTGTGTTCTTCGAGTGGGCCTACCGCAAGTTCTTGAAAAAGACCAGCTCCACCGGCGACCTCTCCGCTGTGGTGACCGGGATCCTGGTGGCCTTTGTCTGCCCGGTGACGCTGCCCTACTGGACCCTGCTCATCGGTGACTTCTTCGCCATCGTCGTGGTGAAGCAGCTCTTCGGCGGCCTGGGCATGAACTTCATGAACCCCGCCCTGGGCGGACGCGCCTTCCTGATGCTGTGCTATCCCGTCCCCATGACCACCTGGGTCAGAGCGGGTGTGCGAAATTGGGTGGGCATCGGCGCGGTCAATGACGCGGTCACCGCCGCCACTGGCGCGGCTGCCGACGCGGTCACCGCCGCCACCCCCCTGTCCGCCGACTTCATGCACTCCGGCATCCTGCCCGAAGGCGTCAGCCTGGCCGACATGTTCGTGGGCAACATCGGCGGCTGTATCGGTGAGATTTCCGCCCTGGCCCTGATTGCCGGCGGCATCTATCTGATTGTCCGCGGCGTCATCCGCATCCGCATTCCCGCCACCTTCATCGGCACCGTGGCCCTGCTCACGCTGATCTTCCCCCAGGGTGGAAACGGCAACTTCACCTGGATGCTCTATGAAATACTGGGCGGCGGTCTGATGTTGGGCGCCTTCTTTATGGCCACCGACTATGTCACCAGCCCCAACACACCCAAGGGTGAAATCGTCTTTGGCATCGGCTGCGGCCTGCTCACCGTGTTCATCCGCTACTTCGGCGGTTACCCTGAGGGTGTCTCCTACGCCATCCTTATTATGAACATCACCGTCTGGCTGCTGGACAAATACCTTTCCCCCGCCCGTTTCGGCGTCACCGCCGAGATGAAGCGCGCGGCCAAGGAAAAAGAGAAGGCCGCCAAACTCGCTGCAAAGGAGGGGGACGCATCATGAGTGAATCCACCGCTGCCGCCACCAGGAAAGAGCCGGGTATGGCTATGCTGGTGATTGTTTTGCTCGTTATCTGCCTTGTCACCTCGCTGCTGCTGGGACTGGCCAACGCCGTCACCGCGCCCGCCATCCTGGCCAACGAGACGGCCAAAAGAGAGGCCGCCATGGCCGCCGTCCTGGCCGCTGACAGCTACACCCCCGTGGAATACACCGGCTCGGACAGCTCCATTTCCGGGGTCTATCAGGCCGGTGACCTGGGGTACGTGGTTGAGGTCAACTGCGTCGGCTCCTTCAGCGGCACCCTTTCCATCATGGTCGGGGTGGACGCCAGCGGCGCCATCACCGGCGTGGAGGTCGTGCAGAACGCGGAGACCTCCGGTCTGGGCGCCAACGTAAACAAAGCGGCCTGGAGAGAACAATTTAAGGGCCAGACCGGTAAACTGGCGGTCACCAAGGACGGCGGCACCATCAACGCCGTCACCGGTGCCACCGTGACCTCCCGGTCGGTCTCCAACGGTGTGAACTCCGCTATGGCGGCAGCCGCCAGTATGGGTTAAGGAGGGGTCGAAAAAATGAATGTAAAAAAACAACTCATGGATGGCCTCATCCATCAGAATCCGGTTCTGGTCCAGCTGCTGGGCATGTGCTCCACCATGGCGATTACCACCACCCTGTTCAACGGCCTGGGGATGGGTGTGTCCGTGCTGCTCATCCTGACCGCCTGTAACATCGTCATTGCCCTGTTGCGCAAGATCATCCCCAGCAAGGTGCGTATCGCCTGCTATGTCGTCGTCATCGCCGGCTTCACCACCATCGTAGACCTGATCATCAAGGCCTTCCTCCCCTCCCTGTCCGAGAGCCTGGGCGTGTTTATCCCCCTCATCGTGGTCAACTGTATCATTCTGGGCCGTGCCGAGGCCTTTGCCTCCAAAAACACGGTGGCGGCCTCCACGCTGGACGGCATCTTCCAGGGGATGGGCTATACGGTGGTCCTGGTCATCATGTGCGTTATCCGTGAGTTCCTGGGCGCCGGCACCTTCGGCGCGGGCATCCTCAACGGCGGTGAGGGCATCCACCTTCTCCCCGAGGGCATCCCCGCCTTGGGCATGATCCTCCCCGTGGGCGGCTTCCTCACCCTGGCGGTCCTGATTGCCGCGATGCAGTGGGCCCTCAACCGCCCCAAGAAGGGTGAGAAGAAAGAGGAGGTGGCCGGGTAATGTTTACAAATCTGTTCGCGATTTCCTTGGGTGCCATCCTGGTCAATAACTTCATCTTCGCCCAATTCCTGGGCATCTGCCCCTTCATGGGCGTCTCTAAGAAGGTAGACACCGCCATCGGCATGGGAATCGCCGTGACCTTCGTCATGGGCGTGGCGGCCGCCGTATGCTGGCCCATCAACGAATTCCTGCTGGTCCCCAACAACCTGGGCTTCATGCAGACCGTGACCTATATCCTGGTCATCGCCTCCCTGGTCCAGTTTGTGGAGATGTTCCTGCAGAAGTCCATCCCCTCTCTCTATGAGGCCCTGGGCATCTATCTGCCCCTCATCACCACCAACTGCGCCGTGCTGGGCGTGGTGCTGCTGAACACCCAGAACAACTACAATTTCATTGAGAGCGTGGTCTACGGTGTCACCGGCGGCCTGGGCTTCCTGCTGGCCATCCTGCTCTTTGCCAGCGTCCGCGAGCGCCTGGAGTTCTCCGAGTGTCCCAAGAGCTTTGAGGGCTTCCCCATCGCCCTCGTCACCGCTGGTCTGCTGGCATTGGCCTTCATGGGCTTCTCCGGCCTGAACGTCTTTGGTTAGGGGGGCCGAATGATATGGATATGAAAACCGTTTTTCTGGCAGTTGTAGTCCTCAGTGTGCTGGGTGGCGTCTTTGGCTTGATTCTGGCCTATGCGTCCAAGGTCTTTGCCGTGGAGAAAGATCCCCGCGAAGAGGCCATCGCCGAGGCCCTGCCCGGCGCCAACTGCGGCGGCTGCGGCTTCCCCGGCTGTGGCGGTTACGCCGCGGCCGTGGTGGCCGGCAACGCGCCCGTCAATGCCTGCGCCGCCGGTGGCGCCGATGTAGCCGCCGAGATCGCTGAGATTATGGGTGTCGCCGCCGGTGATATCGTGAAGCGCATCGCCCAGGTGCACTGCACCGGCGGCGGCTGCGCCCACCTCAAGTATGACTATGTGGGTATTTCCGACTGCCTCTCCGCCGCCCGTATGACCGGCGGCGGCGCCATGGAGTGCCGCTACGGCTGCTATGGCCTCGGCACCTGTGTCTCGGAGTGCCCCTTTGATGCCATTCATGTGGTGGACGGCCTGGCGAGGGTAGACGAGGAGAAGTGCGTGGCCTGCGGCAAGTGCGTGGCCATCTGCCCCCGTCACATCATCGAGCTGGTGCCCCTCACCACCAAAAAGCACGTGGCCATCCCCTGCTCCTCCAAGGATAAGGGCCCGGACACCCGCAAGTTCTGCGACGACGGCTGTATCGGCTGCGGTATCTGCGTGAAGGCCTGCCCCACGGAGGCCATTGTCCTGGTCGACAACCTGGCCAGGATTGATTACGAGAAGTGCATCGGCTGCGGCATCTGCGCCCAGAAGTGTCCCAGAAAGACCATCACTGTGGACGGCAAGGTGCCCGAGCCCAAGCCTGCCGCCCCGAAAAAAGCGGCTGAGGAATGAGATTCCCGCGGCACGCATCATAAGAAAAATCACCCCGGCGACGTGGTCGCCGGGGTGATTTGTTTTGGATGGGCAGACAAAACCCCTCCGGCGCCTGCCAGAGGGGTTGGCGTGGCATCAGACCAGCTGAATGACGGCCATCTCCGCGGCGCCGCCGGGTCAGGAAACCCGCTCCCCCGCCTACTCCACCAGCCCATACTTCACCTTGACGCGGTCGAGCTTTTCCAGCATAGGCTCGGCGGCAAACCACAGAAAGAGGGCGGTAGCGGCGGCCTGCACGCAGTCCATGGGGAGGCCGGCGATATAGTAGGCGGCGAGAATCTTCCAGTTGAGGGTGCCAATCCACATCAGGGCGGCGGCCGGGTTCATGATGCCGCCATAGATGAAAATCGCGGACAGCGCGCCAAAGACACAAAGCGCGCCTCGCGTGCGGCGCAGCCGCCCCTTTTGAAAGAGAACGCCCGCCAAAAAACCGATGAGCCCCATGGCAAACATCTGCCATGGCGTCCACGGTCCCTGGGAGACCATCACGTTGGAGGCAAGCATGGTCACCGCGCCCACGAGAAAGCCCGTCTCGCCGCCGAAGGCCACGCCCGCGAGAATGGCAATGGCCATGACGGGCTTAATCTGGGGCAGCATGAAGAAGGCGGCGCGTCCGGCAACACCCAGGGCGCAGAGCACAGCGATCACCACCAACTCCCGCGCCAGGGGTTTTCGCCCCTCGAACAGCAGAAAAAAGGGCAGCATCGCCTCCAGTAAGATGAGCAGGGCGATGAAGTAATGGTGCCTCCCCTCCAGATAGCGGAGGCCGGCGAACAGCGTCAGTGGGATCAGCAGCAAAATCAGCGCGGCGGCCACCAGCGTCCGCCCGGCCGGCTTGTGCCGCGCGGGCGGGCGCGCAGGTGCCCCGCCCGCCGGCTCCTCCGCGGGCTTGGGCAGGGACGGCGCGTCCCCGCCAAGCGCAGGCGGCGGAGGGACCTCTCCACCGCAGGCCGCAATGACATCGGCAGCGGTGACGGCCTCGGGAAGCAGGCTGCGGGCCATGCGGTTGGCAGCGGTGGTGTAGAAGCTGTTGCCGGAGAAGAAACGCCGTGGCGTCCCCTCCGTGGCGATGGACCCGTCAAAGAACAGGGCGCAGCGGTCGGCGTATTCGGCGCAGAACTCCACGTCGTGGCTGACCATGAAGACGGTCACGCCCCGGCGCCGGAGGGCGCTTAGCATGGCGGCGAGCGTCTGCTTGAACCCGGCGTCCAGCCCCTTGGTCGGCTCGTCCAGCAGGAGGATGTCCGGGTCAAGGAGCAGCACCTTGGCCAGGGCCGCCCGCTGCTGCTCGCCGCCGGACAGGTCGTAGGGGTGGCGGTCAAGAAGCTGTTCAAGGCGGCAGAGCTTGACGGCGTGGGCGACCCGCTCTTCCTTTTCCCGGCTGGATAGGTCCTCGCCCCGGATTAGCTCGCGCAAATCCTCCCGCACAGTCTTTTTTAGAAACAGGGTCTGGGGGTTCTGGGGCAGGACGCCCAGGCGGCCGGAGACGGCAACCTCCCCCCGATACGCCCGGCGCAGCCCGGCGATGATGGAGAGGACCGTGGTCTTGCCTGTGCCGTTGCCGCCCAAAAGGGCAAAAAGCTCACCCTTTTTCACCGTGAGGGAGAGGCCGCGCACCACGTCGGGCAGGTCCCTCTCATATTGAAACCAGACCTCCTCCAGGACGATGGCGGCCGCCCCGCCGGGGGCGGGCGTCTCCGGGCGCGGCGCCGTCACGAGGGGGTGGCGTTCCGCGTGTTCCGTCAGCCAGCCCCGCCCGTCCCGGACGGTGATGGGGCAGGGCGCGCTGCCCGGCACAGCCGCCCAAATACGCATGGCTGTGGGCATGGCGTGAAACATGGCGTGGCCCGTGTCCCTGAGCCGCACACCCACCTCCCGCGGCGTGCCGTCCGCTATGATGCGGCCGCTGTCCATAACCAGCACCCGACAGGCCCACGGAAACACCTCTTCCAGGCGGTGCTCCGTCATCATGACCGTGGTGCCCAACTCTCGGTTGATTTTGCCCACGA
>CAYPZF010000051.1:0-7269 GCA_964415275.1 uncultured Oscillospiraceae bacterium
ATATCGCCCTACCATATCTTCATACACCCAGCCGCCATCCATTGGCGTAACGAGGGATGAATTCATCACTCCGAAGAGTAGGTCTCCCATTGCCAGAAAGGCAAACACTTCCAGACGTGTCACAAACGCCAAGAGCGCCAGGATGATGGCGAGCAGCGCGTTGTTTCCAAGGCCGGCGGCATTAAAACGCAAGTGCACACTGGGGTCGGCCTGGAAGAAGGTGGTCTCTTCCGCCTCTACCATGCCGCCCACAATGGAGCCGAGCACGGCGCCCACCCGTTTGATTTTAATCCCGTTGTTCGCTAAGACAATGCCATGGGCAAACTCGTGGATGATCGCTCCCACAAAGAGTCCGATGGCAAAAGACACCATGTTGGGTCCGGAAAAGTGTCCCGTTTGACCAGACAAAAAAGGTAACTTCCAAAACACAATCAGATGTGTGATAAACCAGGCCGCAAAGGGCAGCATTGCAACACCCAGAACGGTTGTTATTCGCTCAAACAGCTTCCATAGACCCGGATGACGCGCTGTGGTGCCGTAAAAAAAACTGGGAATCCGGTTGCCGCTGGCGATGACAATTTGCTTTTCCTGGTGCCCCGCATCGTCCCCGGCCTCCGCGACCGCCTCAAGATCTCCATACACTTTCTTGTAGCGCTCCGCAACCCGGTCCAGCTCCGCATTCGTCGTCTCGTCTGTATCCTGCGCTGCTTTTAGCGCGGCGCCAAGTTGGACAAGCTCCCTGTGGATGTCATCCAACGTACTGCCCAGGGGGCACCCCCTTTGCGCCGCACTACGCAGCCCAGCCAGATGTTTCTCCAGCTTGGTCAGGCGTTTGTCAAAGTTCACTAATTCCGTTTGCTGCATCATTACTGCTTATTTCCCGTCTTCCGTTCTGTGAAAGCAATCAATCAGCCTCCGATGGCCTGCTTTCCCTTTTCAGTAATTTCATACTTCTTGTTGAGGAAGCCGCCGCCGGCTGCCTTCGCAATGTAGCCATTGCTCACCAGCTCCTGGAGTACGGCCTTCAGCCGGGCGGTGGCGCCCGGGTTGTTGCCCTGCTTCTTTTTGGAAACAATAGTGATAACAGCAAGCGTCAGCGCTTTCTCGTCCTGAGGGCCGTCTTTCAGGATCCCCAAAAAAGTCTGCTCAATGAAGGACAGTTCTGCCATAATAAATACACGTCCGAAATTGTATCGCGTTTCTGCGGTTTTAACGACTTGTCTCGTGTTATGGAGCAAGCGGAATTAGTGACCTTATTCTCCCTCATCCGTCCGAAAAAATCAAGTCCTATTTCTTCTGTGGAGGGATTGCGCACCGTTCCGACCGGGAGAGCCTGTTTCTCCCGGTCGGAACTGTTTGATTGGGTTACATATACCTCGCTTGTCTGGGGGGCTTAGGAGTTCTCCTCCGCCTCGCTGGCGATGGCAATCTCCTCGGCGGTCATGCTCTTCAGACGCTTGAAGAAGTCCACGAAGAACATCGCCACAAACACGAGGGCCAGGGCGGGAATCCAGCACAGGTGATAGGTCTTGGTCGCAATATAGGTCCAGGTCAGGTAGGAAGCGCCGGGCACCGCAATGATGAACGTGGTGAACCACAGGCAGAACCAGAAGTAGCCCTGGGGACGGCCGACCAGCTTCAGCCAGATGATGGTGACCATGAAGGAGGTGCAGGCCAGCAGGCTGGACAGGGCGGGGAAGAGGATCCAGATATAGAACCAGCCGCCGGACTTACACAGCAGGCCGCAGGCCCCCAGAGAGATGGTAGCGGAAATCCACTTTCCGGCGGGGTGGGTAACGGGCTTCTTGGTGACCATGGTGAAGAGCTCCAGGAGGAAGATTCTCATGTTCCGGCCGCCGGACTCCAGGGTCGTAATCATGAACAGGGAACCCAGGAAGCCGCCAAACACCTTCCAAGTGTCGACAGAGACAAAGGTAAATACCTTGCCGGCTACTTCCGCGTAGCCGTTCTGAAGGATGAAGATCCAGCCGCTCTGGATGTACTCAAGGTAAACAGACAGAGGCAGCACAGCCGCACAGGCCAGGGCGATGAACGCGGTCAGGCCTTCCAGCACCTCGCCGCCGTAGCCGACCAGACGGACGTACTTCTCATCCGGGATACGGCGGGAGGTGTAGCCCGTCGTCCAGAAGGAGTGCATGCCTGTCAGGGCGCCGCAGGAGATGGTGAGGAACAGCATGGGCCACAGGGGGCCCTTTTCGGAGCTGAGGAGGACCAGGGGCAGCTGCAGGGGAATGTTGCCCACGATGGCGCCGATGAGCAGCGCGATACAGCCGATTACGATAAAGCAGAAGCTGAGGTAGTTCTTGGGCTCGACCATGACCCATGCGGGCAGGCAGGCCGAGACGATGGGATAGATGATGAAGAACACAAACCAGAAGTTGTAGGGCAGCGAAATCGGAAACTGCAGGCCAACCCAGATGGCAATGACCTCAACCACGACGCCGATGATGGAGGCGACGAACAGGGACACACCGATCTTGTAGATCAGGACACCCAGCAGAACGCCCAGGGCGATAAACGTCAGGGAGGGGATGGTCAGAGTGGGGGTGGCCACAAACAGGGCGGGCAGCGCGGACATAAAAGTGGCGGTGAAGGCGGCGATGGAACACCAGCCCAGGAACACGCCCATCTTACTGGCTCTCTCGCCGATGAGGTCCTGAATGAGCAGACCAATGGTCTTGCCCTCTTTGCGCATGGAGATGTGCATGGTGGCATAGTCGTGGGGAGAACCTAAGAAGATGTTGCCCAAGGTGATGTACAGGAACGCCGGTAAAATGCCCCAATAAGCGCCGGTCGCACCGCCGGACAGGGGCGCGCCGCCGGCGATAGAAGCCCAGTGGTCACCAAACAGAGACACGATGTTGGCGGGATAGAAGTCCACGTCATCACGGAACTCGACGGCGGGCACCGGACGGCCGGGCTTATAAACGAAATACTTTTTCTGGAGATGGGCGCTGATCACCAGATAACCGAACGCCCAAATAACCACACCGATGATGGTTAACGAAGTAGTAGTGAGTTGCATTAAATTGCCTCCCTTCCAAACGCTAAAAAATTTTCTCCTTGCCTATCTCTTTCTAGAAACGCATTGAAACAGGGGTAATGTCCCGAGTGGCGCACCGCCTCCTCCCATTCATAGTAGACCGTACGGTCCATGCGGAATAACACGTACATCCTTGGCGCTCTTCTCTATGCGGCTCAGGGCGCGTCCGGCGCGAAAGCCGTCTAAGCGCAAGTGCGGCAAACAGTCGCTCTCCTCCGCAACCGACCGCTCCCATCTATACAGGATACCGTACATATGAGAGGTCTCGGCCCGGCAAAGTTCGACTCCCTGCCGTCAACGTGTTAAAACCTACACTCTCATAATAACAAGCAAGTTCTGTGCCAAAATTCAAAAATTGTTCACATTTAAATGTCACGCCCGGCAAGCCTTGGGAACAAAGGCAATGCGGGAACCTCCGCGCCTTTTTCTTTTTATCAAAGAAGCTGTAACCCGAGAAAATGCGTCAGGTTTTCGACGTAATGTCGGTTTCCCGCCACATTCGCCTGTCTGTTTTTCAAACGGCGTGTGTCTGCCATGCCGGGTTGAGAATGGCAAACAAATGAATATGCCGAATATTTTCCGCCGCTTCTGTATGTTTATATATAATATAAGGTATGGGGCAAAAGCCGCCGTCAAAGGCGCTGTCTGGCTTCATTGTAACATGAACCCCCATGTTATGCAACATTCTCCCCTATTAAAATTTTAGCCAAATATGCCCGCGGCTATGCCTGTCCGCCCCGCGGACACTTGACTTTATGGCGTTGTCCCACTACACTGTTTTATATCATCTGGCCGGGGCTCCGGCAAAGGAAGGTTACCATGGAACTCTATTTTCCGCTCTTAAAACAGACCCCCCTCTTCTCCGGCATTGACGTGGGCAACTACGCCGCCATGCTCAACTGTCTGGGCGCCACGCTCCGGGCTTATGGCAAGCACGAGATTATTTTTCTGGCCGGGGCACCGGCGTCTTCCATTGGGATTGTATGCGAAGGCGAGGCGCACATTGTAAAGGAGGACGCGCTGGGCAACCGCAACATTTTAAGCCGCCTGGAGGCGGGCGATCTGTTTGGCGAGACCTTTTCCTGCGCCCACACCGAGCACCTGCCGGTGAGCGTCCTGTCGGTCTCCGAAAGCCGGATTCTCTTCCTGGACTACCGCCGGGTCATCACCGTCTGCACTTCGGCCTGCTCCTTCCACAGCCGGCTTGTCGCCAACATGCTCACCATTCTGGCCCAAAAGAATGTGGAGCTGGACCAAAAGATTGAAATGCTCTCCAAGCGCACCACCCGGGAAAAGCTCTTGACCTATCTCTCTACCCAATCGCAGCAGGCGGGCAGCCGCTCCTTCTCCATCCCCTACAACCGGCAGGAGCTGGCCGACTTCCTCTGTGTGGACCGCAGCGCCATGTCCGCCGAGCTGGGCCGGCTGCGCCGGGAAGGGGTCCTGCACTTCGAGCGCAACCACTTTGAGCTGCTCTCCTCCTTCACCCTTTAAGCAATCAAACAATCCCCGTGTCCGCCCAACGGCGGACACGGGGATTGTTTTCTCCTGTTTCTCGGCTTCTTGACAAACCGCCCTCATACTGTTATACTTATGTTCAATCGTTCATGTGTTCATTTATGAGCGTGGAAAGGAGCTTGATGTCCGTGGAGGATGTAATGATTGAACTGTGTGAGGAATCCCATGTCCACAAGGATCAGGTGGCGCACACGCTGGCCGCCATGCCGGACGAGGAGCGGCTCTACGACCTGGCGGAACTGTTTAAAGCCTTTAGCGGCGCCACCCGGATTAAGATTCTCTACGCCCTGATGGAGTCTGAGCTGTGCGTCTGTGACATCGCGGCGGTGGTGGACGCCTCGCAATCCCTGGTCTCCCACCAGCTGCGTACCCTGAAACGCGCCAAGCTGGTCAAATTCCGCCGGGACGGCAAGAGTGTGTTGTACTCCCTGGCCGATGACCACGTACACACCATGATTGCCCAGGGCATGTCCCATATTTGCGAATAACCGCCCATCTGTGCTCGATATTATATATAATATAAGGTAGGTAGTGAGGATGAAAAAATCATATAAACTGCGCAATCTGGACTGCGCGCACTGCGCGGCAAAGATGGAGGATAAAATCAAGGCCCTCCCCGGCGTGCGGGACGCGTCGGTCAGCTTCCTGTTTCAGCGGCTCACTTTAGAGGCGGACGACGCCCGGTTCAACGAGCTTGTGGACCAGGCGGCCGCGCTCTGCCGCAAGGTGGAGCCCGACTGTGAGCTCGTACGGTAGCGGGGGGTGACACCATGGACCGCAACCAAATACGCACCCTGGCGCGGCTGCTCATCGGGGTCTGTCTCTTCCTGCCGGTGGCGCCGCTGTCCGGCAGTCTGCCCCCTTACATTATAACTATCCTGTTTTTACTCCCCTACATCGTGATCGGCGGCGATGTGCTGCTCCGCGCCGCCCGGAACATTGTCCGCGGACAGGTATTTGACGAAAACTTCCTCATGTGCGTGGCCACGGTGGGGGCGATCCTTCTGGGCGAGTACACGGAGGCCGTGGCGGTCATGCTCTTCTACCAGGTAGGAGAGCTCTTCCAGGGCTACGCTTTGGGCCGCTCCCGCAGGTCCATTGAGGAGCTGATGGACATCCGTCCCGACTACGCCAATGTGGAGCGGGACGGCGTCCTGGTCCGCGCCGACCCCGAGGAGGTGGCGCCGGGGGACGTCATCGTGGTCGCGGCCGGAGAGCGGGTGCCGCTGGACGGCGTTGTGCTGGAGGGCAGCTCACAGCTGGACACCGCGGCGCTCACCGGCGAAGCCCTCCCCCGCGACGTAGCGGCGGGGGACGGCATTGTAAGCGGCTCGGTCAACCTGAGCGGGCTGCTCCGCATCCGGGTCTCAAAGCCCTTTGGCGAGTCCACCGTGGCCCGCATCCTGGAGCTCATTGAGAGCGCCGGCGACAAAAAGGCCCGCGTGGAAAACTTTATCACCCGCTTTGCCCGGTACTACACACCGGCCGTCCTGGGCATCGCCGCCGTCCTGGCCCTGGCGCCTCCCCTCCTGCTCTCCCTGCCCTGGCGGGCCTGGATGGAGCGCGGCCTGATCTTCTTGGTGGTCTCCTGCCCCTGCGCCCTGGTCATCTCCGTCCCCCTCAGTTTCTTCGGCGGGATTGGCAGCGCCTCCAGGCGCGGCATTCTGGTGAAGGGCAGCAACTATCTGGAATTGCTGGCCAACGTGGGCACCGTTATCTTTGACAAGACGGGCACCCTGACACAGGGCACCTTCTCAGTGACAGCCGTCCACCCTCAGGGCCTGTCCGAGGCCCGGCTCCTGGAGCTGGCCGCCCACGCGGAGAGCTTCAGCAGCCACCCCATTTCCCTGTCCGTCCGGGCCGCCTACCCCGGCGTCATAGACCGGGGCAGAGTCAGCAATGTGGCAGAGCACGCCGGGCACGGCGTCACCGCGGCCGTCGACGGGCTTCCGGTGGCTGTGGGCAACGCCAAGCTCATGGCACAGGTGGGGGTTGCCTGCCGGGAATGCCGCCTGAGCGGCACCGCCGTGCACCTGGCGGCGGACGGCGCCTACGGGGGACATATCGTCTTGGCGGATACGCTGAAGCCGGACGCCCGGGCGGCCATTACGGCCCTGAGGGCTCTGGGCGTCCGGAAAACCGTTCTGCTCACCGGCGATAAGGACGCGGTGGCCCGGGAAACCGCCGACGCCCTGGGCGTCGACACATACCACGCCGGCCTGCTGCCCCAGGACAAGGTGGCCCTGGTGGAGCGTATGCTGGACGAGATGCCGAACAACGCCCCCCTGGCCTTTGTGGGCGACGGCATCAATGACGCCCCGGTGCTGGCCCGGGCCGATGTGGGCATCGCCATGGGCGCCATGGGCTCCGACGCCGCCATTGAGGCCGCCGACATCGTCCTCATGGACGATAAGCCCTCCAACATCCCGGTGGCCCTCCGCATTGCCCGGAAAACACGCTCCATCGTGCGGCAGAACATTGTGCTCGCTCTGGGCATCAAGTTCCTGGTGCTGGCGCTGGCCGCCTTCGGCGCCTCCACCATGTGGCAGGCCGTTTTCGCCGACGTGGGCGTGGCCGTCATCGCCATCCTGAACGCTATGCGGGCCCTGCGCATCGACAACGGGTAGCGCCCTCCCCCCCTTCGCCCGATGAAAGCGCCCGGCGGGGCGGCACCTCATGTGCCGCCC
>CAYPZF010000052.1:0-5597 GCA_964415275.1 uncultured Oscillospiraceae bacterium
CCGCCGCCTCCTTTTCCGACAAGTCTCTGGACCGGGCCGAGGAGATTTTGGCCGCCTGCGACCATCAGGGGATTCGGGTGCTCACCATACAGGACGCGGAGTACCCCTACTGTCTGCGCCAGATTGAAGACCCGCCCTGTGTCCTCTATGTGAAGGGGAAGCTCCCCGCCTTTGACGACGAGGCCGCCATTGCCATGGTGGGAGCCCGGGGGGCGACGCCTTACGGCCTGCAAATGGCGGCCGGGATGGGCATGGAGATGGCCCGTTGCGGCGCTCTGATCGTCTCGGGGAGCGCCCGGGGGGTGGATTCCGCCGCCCTGCGCGGGGCGCTGCGTGGCGGCGGCTGCGTGGTGTCTGTGCTGGGAAACGGCCCGGATGTCGTCTACCCCGCCCAAAACCGGGACCTCTACGCCGACGTGGCGGCGGTGGGCGCCCTCATCAGCGAATATCCGCCGGGCACCACCCCGGCCCCGGAGCATTTCCCCGTCCGCAACCGTATTTTGAGCGGCCTCTCTCTCGGCGTGATGGTGGTGGAGGGCACGGAGCGTAGCGGCTCCCTCATTACGGCGCGGCTGGCGCTGGACCAGGGCCGCGACGTCTTTGCCGTCCCCGGAAATGTGGACGCGCCCATGAGCGGCGGGCCGAACCTGCTGATTCGGCGCGGGGAGGCCAAGCTGGTGACCAAGGCCTGGGACGTCCTGGAGGAATACGCCCCGTACTGGCCCCACAAGATAACGCAGGGCGCCGCGCTTGCGCCGGAGCGGGCGGCCGAACGGCTGGAGCAGCTCCCCGGCGTCAGTGCCGACGAGGCGCCGGCGCCCCCGGAACAGACAAAAAAAGTGATTGACAAGGGAGAACGAAGGACATATATTGACTGGAAGGAGCACCGCGACACCTTCACGGACGACCAGAGGGATGTGCTTTTGGCGTTGTCCGACGGTCCTTTGCCTGTCAATGAGCTCATTGAACGCACCCAACTGGCCGCCCGGCGGGTGCTCTCAGCCCTGACTCTGCTTCAGGTGGGCGGCTTCGTGGCCGAGGGGCCCGGAAAGCGATTTACCTCATCGGTCCTGCTCAGGATGGACTGATTAACTGATATTACTCACGACATGGAGGGCAGTGCATGTGTCGAAAACCAATCTCGTTATCGTAGAATCCCCCGCAAAAGCAAAGACCATCGGAAAATACCTGGGGCCTGAATACCAGGTGAAGGCGTCTATGGGGCATGTCCGCGATTTGCCGAAGAGCAAAATCGGCGTGGACATCGAACAGGGCTTTGTTCCCAACTATCAGCCGATAGAGGGAAAGGAGAGCACCATTGTCGACCTGAAAAAGGCGGCAAAGCAGAGCGACAAGGTGTTTCTGGCCACCGACCCGGACCGGGAGGGGGAGGCCATCTCCTGGCACCTGAAGGAGCGTTTGAACCTCCCGGACGACAAGACCTGCCGGGTGACCTTTAATGAAATCACGAAACAGGTGGTCAGCGCCGCCATCGCCGCCCCCCGGGCCATCGACCAGAACCTGGTGGACGCCCAGCAGGCCCGGCGTATTCTGGACCGCATCGTGGGGTATCAGCTCTCACCGCTGCTGTGGAAGAAAATCCGCCGTGGCCTGTCGGCGGGCCGTGTCCAGTCGGTGGCCACCCGTCTGGTGGCCGAGCGGGAGGAGGAAATCCGCGCCTTCCAGCCCGAGGAGTACTGGTCCCTGGAGGCGGCCCTGGCCCGAACCGCGCCCAATCAGGGCGCCTTTCAGGCACAATTTCACGCCAGAGGCAGGAAAAGGAAGCTGACGAGCCAGGCCGAGGTGGACGAAATCATACAACTTGTAAAGGACGCCTCCTTTGCAGTTGACAATGTAAAGCGGCAGGACAAGAGCCGGTCGCCGGCGCCGCCGTTTATCACCAGCACCCTCCAGCAAGAGGCCTCCCGCAAGCTGAATATGACGCCCCGGCGCACCATGTCGGTGGCCCAGCAGCTGTACGAGGGCGTGGATGTCTCCGGCGAGAGCACCGTGGGCCTGATCACCTATATGCGTACCGACTCCCTCCGCCTGTCAGAGGAGGCGCTGGCCGCCGCCAAGCGCTTTATTCTGGACCGATACGGCAAGGACTACTACCCTGAGAAGACCAGGCGCTATAAGAAGTCCAATGCCCAGGACGCCCACGAGGCCATCCGGCCCTCTGATGTGCGGCTGACCCCCGAGGACATCAAAAAGGACCTGACCAATGAACAGTACCGGCTTTACAAGCTGATCTGGAGCCGGTTTTTGGCCAGCCAGATGGCGTCCGCCGTCTATGACAGCGTGGCCATCGAGGTGAAGGCCGCCGATTGCAGCTTCCGGGCCACCCACACCTCACTGAAATTCTCCGGATTTACCGCCGTCTATGAGGAGGGGCGGGACGACGAGCCCGTGGAGAAGCAGTCGCCGCTGCCCGACCTGAAGGAAGGGGAGGCGCTGGACTTGAAGAGCCTGCTTCCGGAGCAGCACTTCACCAAGCCGCCCACCCGCTACACCGAGGCCACCCTGATCCGGGCCCTGGAGGAAAAGGGAATTGGCCGGCCCTCCACCTATGCCCCTACCATCTCCACCATTCTGGACCGGGAGTATGTGGTGAAGGAGGGCAAGCACCTGCGCACCACGCCCCTGGGTGAGGTGGTCACCGATCTGATGAAAGACAAATTCTCCGATGTGGTGGACCTGGCCTTTACCGCCAACATGGAGCGCCGCCTGGATGAGGTGGAGGCGGGCAAGGAGGAGTGGAAGCAGGTGCTCCTCGATTTTTACAAGGGGTTTTCCGCCAGCTTGGAGCAGGCCGAGAAGGACCTGGAGGGCAAGCGTATCAAGGTGCCCGACGAGGTATCCGACGAGATATGCGATGTGTGCGGCAGTCAGATGGTGATTAAATCGGGCCGGTTCGGGCGCTTTCTGGCCTGCCCGGGGTTCCCGGAGTGCACCTTTACAAAGCCCCTGGTGGTGGAGATGCCCGGCCGCTGCCCCCTGTGCGGCGGACGCATTTTGAAAAAGACCTCCCGGAACGGGCACACCTATTACGGCTGTGAATTCAACGCGGACAAAAACGGCAAGCAGTGCGGCTTTATGACCTGGGATGTGCCGGTGAAGGAGCCCTGCCCCGTCTGCGGGCAGACCCTCTTTAAAAAGTCGGGCCGCGGCTTCAAAAAGCCCTTCTGCATCAACGAGCAATGCAGCGCCTTTGTCCCCGAGGATAAGCGGGGCGGCTACAAAAAAAAGGCCGCCACGGAGGAGGGCGGGGACAAGGCCGCAGAAGAGACCGGGAAGAAGCCGACGGCCAAAAAGCCGGCGGCGAAGAAACCCGCGGCGAAGAAACCCGCGGCGAAGAAGCCGGCGGCCAAAAAGCCGGCGGCCGGGAAGGCAGCCGCGCCGGCCCCTGGGGAGCATCCGTCATGAGAGAGCCCGTCACCGTCATCGGGGCGGGTCTGGCGGGGTGTGAGGCGGCCTTTCAGCTGGCCCAGCGCGGCGTCCCGGTGACCCTGCGGGAGATGAAGCCCCAAAAGCGGACCCCCGCCCACCAGAGCGGCAACTTTGGGGAGCTGGTGTGCTCCAACTCTCTGCGCTCCGACCAGCTGGAAAATGCCGTGGGGCTCCTGAAGGAGGAGCTGCGGCGGCTGGGGTCTCTCATCTTGGCCTGCGCGGACGCCACCCGGGTAGAGGCGGGGGGCGCCCTGGCGGTGGACCGCCACGGGTTTTCAGACCTGGTGACCCGGCGGGTCAGAGCCCACCCCAACATCACGGTGGAAGAGGGCGAGGTGCGGGCGATTCCGGACGGGGGACAGGTGATTGTGGCCACGGGCCCCCTCACGTCCGACGCCCTGGCGGCGGACATCCAACGGCGGCTTCCCGCCTGCAGGGCCCTCAATTTTTACGACGCGGCCGCCCCCCTCGTCACCTTTGAGAGCGTGGATATGGACAGGGCCTGGTTTGCGTCCCGCTATGACAAGGGGACGGCGGACTACATCAACTGCCCCATGACCGAGGCGGAGTTCGACGCCTTTTGGCAGGCCTTGTGTCAGGCGGAGGAGGCTCCGGTCCACGGGTTTGAGGACAAGAAGGTCTTTATGGGCTGTATGCCGGTGGAGGTGATGGCCCGGAAGGGGCACGACACCCTCTGTTACGGCCCCCTGAAGCCCCGGGGACTCAAGGACCCCAGGACCGGGCGGGAGCCCTACGCCGTGGTCCAGCTCCGGCGGGACAACGTCGGCGGGTCCATCTACAATTTGGTGGGGTTTCAGACCCACCTGAAGTTTCCGGAGCAGAAGCGGGTCTTCTCCATGATCCCCGCACTGCACCGGGCGGAATTTGTCCGCTATGGCGTGATGCACCGCAACACCTACCTGGATTCCCCCCGGCTGCTGGACCGTTATTATAGGGTGCGGCAGGAGGGGCGGCTGGTGTTCGCGGGTCAGATTACGGGGGTGGAGGGCTAT
The DNA here is from genome assembly GCA_964415275.1 of uncultured Oscillospiraceae bacterium. Lineage (GTDB taxonomy): Bacteria > Bacillota > Clostridia > Oscillospirales > Oscillospiraceae > JAEWRY01. The sequence goes on from CAYPZF010000052.1 coordinate 4,464, forward strand.
GTGGAGTCCACAGCCTCCGGCCTCCTGGCGGCCCTGGAGCTGGCCAGGCGGCTGGAGGGACAGGCCCCCGCAAACTTCCCAAGGGAGACCGCGATCGGCGCCCTGGCGTGCTATATCAGCGACGAGAGCGTCGCGGACTTTCAACCCATGAATGTGAACTTCGGCATCATCGCGCCCCTGGGCCATCGGGTGAAGGGGAAGCGGAACAAGAACGCCGCGTTGAGCGAACGGGCCCTGCTGTGCTTGGATGACGTGACGCGGGAAAAGGGCATTCAACCCTGCCCGACCCGGGCTTGACGCTGGTTCAGACCTCTGCCGGGCCGGAAAAAGAAAGGAATAAGCTATGAGGATTATTGTAGACGCCATGGGAGGAGACCACGCGCCGCGGTCTAATGTGGAGGGCGCTCTGGCGGCCATGAGGGAGTATGGCATAGAGGTAATTTTGGTGGGGCGCGGAGAGGAGATCCTCGCCGCGCTCCGGGACCTGGGGGTGGACGAGCTGCCCGCCGGGATGGAGATCGCCCACGCCAACCAGGTGGTGGAAATTGCCGACAACCCGGCCACCGCCTTCAAAGAGAAAAAGGATTCCTCCCTGACGGTGGGGCTTGGTCTGCTGAAGGAGGGCGCGGGAGACGCCTTTGTGTCCGCCGGGAGCACCGGAGCCATCCTGTCCGCCGCCACTCTGATGGTGAAGCGGGTGAAGGGCATCCGCCGGGCCGCCCTGGCGCCCGTGGTGCCCACCGGCGGCGGCGGCGCCGTCCTCATCGACTGCGGCGCGACCGCCGAGTGCACACCGGAGTATCTGCTGCAGTTCGCTTACATGGGGTCCTATTACGCGGAGCGGATCATGGGGCGCCCGGAGCCGAGGGTGGGCCTGCTCAACATCGGCACGGAGCCGTCCAAGGGCATGGACCTGCAGAGAGAGGCCTACACCCTGCTCCAGAAGGCGGGAGAGGAGGGCCGGATCCACTTCGTGGGCAACGTGGAGGCCCGGCAGGCTGTGGAGGGCGCGGTGGACGTGATTGTGGCCGACGGGTATTCGGGCAACATTCTCCTCAAGGCCATGGAGGGCACCGGGCCGTTCCTGGTGCGGGACCCCAAGGCCGTCTTCCAGAGGTAGAGGGCCTCGAAGCT
>CAYPZF010000052.1:5607-7237 GCA_964415275.1 uncultured Oscillospiraceae bacterium
GCCCTGGTCTCCGGCGGCCTGAAGGAGTTTAAAAAGCTGCTGGATGCCGACGAGGTGGGCGGAACCGCCCTCATCGGGATTTCGAAGCCGGTGATTAAGGCCCATGGGTCGTCGGATGCCGTCGCCATGAAAAACGCCATCCGGCAGGCCATCCAGTTCCGCAGCGCCGGTATTATTGAGGACATTGCGGAAAACATTACCCATATGCAATTGAGCGGAAAGGCCTGACAACGGCTTTTTTTGGGAAAGCTATTGACATCGGGAAAAAAGTTTCTTATGATGGGAATCGAAGGTATGACAGTACAGCGGCAAAGCCGCTTTAAAGGAGTTTTGTGCTATGATCTTTGAGAAGCTGGCGGAAGCGATTGCCGAACAGTTTGGTGTGGAGCTGGACACCATTACCATGGAAACTACGTTCGAGAATGATCTGGGGGCGGACTCATTGGATATTGTAGAGCTCTCTATGGTGCTGGAAGAAAAGTTTGATTTGGAAGAAGAGATGGGGGAAAGTGAGATCACCTCCATAGTTACCGTGGGCGATTTGGTGTCCTATATTCAACGGAAGCTGGACGCCTGAGGGACGAGATAGACAGAGCCCCGTTACGACGGGGCTTTGTTGTGTGGTGGAGGCAAGAGGATGAGATCGCTGGAGGAGAAGTTGGGATATATCTTTTGGAACCCAACGTTGCTGGAAAATGCCCTCACGCATAGTTCCTACGCAAATGAGCACCGGGAGGAAGGGATTTCCAGCAATGAAAGGCTGGAGTTTTTAGGGGACTCGGTACTGGGACTTGTGGTGTCGGACCACCTTTACAGCACACAGCCGAACCTGCCCGAGGGGGATTTGACACGCATCCGGGCGAGCTTGGTCTGCGAGAGCAGCTTGGTGGAAGTGGCCAAGCGGTTGGGCCTGGGGGCCTATCTCAGGCTGGGAAAGGGAGAGGACGCCGGGGGCGGACGCACCCGCGCGTCCATTTTGGCCGACGCGGTGGAGGCCATCATTGCCGCGGTTTACCTGGACAGCGGACTGGGACAGGCCAGAAAGCTGATCCAGTCTCTCATTCTGCGCAAAGAGCTGATGCGCAACATGAGCACGGACTTTAAGACCACACTGCAGGAGCTTGTGCAGAAAAAGGCCGGTAGGATTCTCTCTTACCGGCTCGTGGATGAAAAGGGGCCGAACCACGCCAAGGTTTTCTCTGTCGAGGTGGACTTGAACTGGGTCGTTGGGGAGAAGGGAAAATGCCACAGCAAGAAAGGCGCCGAACAGGCCGCGATGGCCTTGGCCTGGCATGGCCGCCCAGCTGCATTTCCCGTCCTGGCGGGCATGCTGGCGCGGGAGCTGCCCAAAGACGCCGCGTGGGTGGAGGACAAAGGCGCGGCCGGGTGGACGTTGCGCAATGTTGCCGGCGAGGTTTTCAGCAGCAGCGAGCGGACCAACTACGGCAAACCGCAGCTGGCGCTGTGCCCGAGCTGGCAAGTCCACGAGCACATCAACAGCCTGGTGTACTTGCTGGCGAAAACGGGCGACGCCCGCGCCGTGGACCTGCTGCTGCCCATTCTGGAACGGGCTGATGCCGGCAGCGACGAGCTTTCACGCGGCACAACGCCGTACAGCCGTCAGCGCCTC
>CAYPZF010000053.1:0-7081 GCA_964415275.1 uncultured Oscillospiraceae bacterium
GGGGGAGCGGTACAACACGCAGGAGGGGCGGTGGGAGGAGCTCTACGGCCGCAGGGTGGACATCACCTTCGGCCTGGATATTTACGCCCCAAAGGGGTCAGGAGCGGAGGGCTGTCAGGCTGCCTTTGACAGGCTGGCCGAGGTGCTCCACCAAAACGGGCCCGGAGGGCTGAACATCAGGAGCCTCTCTTGCGGGGAGACCAGGTATGACCGGGAGGCGGACCTTTACCACAGGCCCGCGGAGGCGCTGTGTGAGGCGTATCTCTACGCGGCGGCGGACGAGGGCGGCGCTTTCCTGGAGTTTGAAGTGAAAGGCGGGACGGGGAATTGAACAGCATTACAACACATGAGAGGCCGGGCGTCTATTCGGACTATGCCGCGTCGGCTCTGGTGAGCGGCGGCACCGGCGGCAGCGTGGTGGGCCTGGCGGCCCTCAGTGCCGGGGGCACGGCGGGGACGGCGCACCATATCACCAATTATGACGCGGCGGTTTCCACATTTGGCAGCGGTGACGCGATGACCGGGCTGATTCGCGTGCTTTTGCTCAACGGCGCGTCGGGCGTGGTGGCTGTGCCTGTGGAGCGCGCGGAGGACTATGAGGCTGCCTTTGCCGCCCTGGAGGAAGAGGAGTCGGTGGCGGTGGTGGTCTGCGACGCCACGGATTTGACCATCCAGCAGGCGCTGCGGACCAGCGTAAAAGGTGCCTCCGAGGCACGCAGGGAGCGCATCGCGGTGGTGTGCGGAGGCCCGTCGGCCACTGTGGGTGACCTCGTGACCCAGGCGGGCGGACTGAACAGTGAGCGCGTGGTGCTGGTGGCGCCGGAGGAAGAGGATGGAGCCGGCGCGGTGCTGGCGGCCGCCGTGGCGGGTGCCATCGCCGGGGAGGGCGACCCGGCGATCCCCATGGGCGGCGCGGTGCTCAGGGGCGTGGGCGGATTGACCCGGCGGTACACCGACGGTGAAATCGACCTGCTGGTGCGGGGCGGCGTGACGCCGCTGGAGAGCGTGAGCGGGGAGACCTCCATCGTGCGGGCGGTGACCACCCGCACCAAGACGGGGGAGACGGCGGATAGCACATGGCGGGAGCTCACCACCATCCGGGTGGTGGACCATGTTATCCCCGCGGTGCGCCGTGCCCTGCGCGCCAAGTTTCAGCGGGCCAAGAACACCGCCCAGGCCCGGGGGGCTATTCGTGCCCAGGTCATCGTGGAGCTGGAAAACAAGGTGAGCCGGGAGATTATCACCGGGTATGACGCCGTTCGGGTGTCGGCGCTGGAGGAGAACCCGACCGTGTGTCTGGTGGAGTTCTCCTTTACGGTGGCCCATGGGCTCAACCAGATCTGGCTGAGCGCCCATATTACAGTATGAGACCGGCGCGGCGCGGAGACAGGCCGGGGCGGGAGCAAGAGAAGGGGGTAGAGCGATGAATGTAAGCGGATTTCCCACCAGCAGTGACATTTACTTAGAGGTGGACGGGAAAAAAGTAGCGGTGGTGCAGAGCTACACCGCGAAGAGCAGCAAGACCAGCCAGGTCATCGAGGCCTTTGGAGAGGACGAGCCGGTGGCCACCATTCCGGGGCAGAGAACACACACGTTGGAGCTGGTCCGCATTTACGCCACCGATGAGGCCATCGCCGACGGCATCCATTTTCATGGGCTGGAGGACTTTAACCTGGTGGTGTGCAAGCCGGACAGGAAAATCATTTACTCCGGCTGCCAGTGGAGCGACATCAGCGAAAGCGGCAAGGTGGGCGCCATGGTGGAGGAGCGGGTCAGCATTGTGGCGGCAAAACGGATTGAGACGGGGGTTTGACCGATGGAGGAGATACTACGGCTGACCGCGGGCAGGGAGCGCCTGCCCCTGGAGGACGGGCGGTCTCTTCGCCTGCTCTCCGCCCGGGAGGTGCTGCTGGCCCGCCGGGAGGGCGCGGAGCTGGCGGGTGACACGGGAGAGCGGGCGCTCTGTACGAACGCCTGTCTGCTGGCCCGGGCGCTGGAGCGGCACGGCGGGCCCGTCTACCAGGATGGGGCCGAGGTGCTGCGTGCCCTGACAATAACGCAGATCCAGACGCTGGCGGGGAAATGGGCGGAGTTTGACCGCCTGGAAAACCCCTCCGCCCAGAGAGAGGAATCCCAGGTGGAGGGGTTAAAAAAAGCCTGGAGCACACGCCTTATGAGCGCCTTAAATGGCGTGTGCTCCATAGTTTTGGGGCGCTGCCCACGGAACAGCGGGCGAAAGAGATGACCCACCGGGACTACCTGTGGTGCGCCCTCAACCTGATGCTGGACGCCGAGGAGGCGTTGGCGCAGCTCTGCCCCGCCTGCCGCGCGGAGGCGGAGCGGGCCCGCTGCCCGGCGTGCGGCGTGCCCACGGAAGGCGACAGCGTGGGGGAAAACGCCGGGTTTGACATGGCGCGCTTCGCGCGGCTGAAACGGGGGGAGGGCCCTTGACGGACTACATCGAATGGCTGCTGGGGCTCTGGGAAGAAGAGGACCAGGAGGAGGGGGCGCTGGACATTACAGAGCCTGGAGCGCCCTCCGCAGCGGGGGCGGAAATAGGGGCAGCCGAGAGAGACGGCGCTGCCGTCCCTGCCCCCGACGGACGTGCCGGCAGCGCGCCGGACGGGCCCCGGGAACAGGGGTTGCGGAGCGCCGCGGGGGGACGGCGGAAAGAGGCGGGAGCCCTCCTTCCTGCCCCGGCCGGCGGGGGGAAGCAGGGGAGAGGCGCGGAAGCGCCTCTGCCGTATGCCCCGGCGGTTTGGAGCGTCCAGTCCGCCGCGGCCGAGGAGAAGGCGGAGGTGGCGGCGGCGTTCTACGGCGCGTTGCGCCGCGCGCGGCACGCGGCGGGGCAGACGGCCCCGCCGGGCGGCGGGACCGTCGGGCGAAAGGGGCCGGAGCCCACGGCGGCGCGGCCGGTTGCACCTGCCGATCTGGACCGGATCTTTGAGCGGGATGCCCGGCGGTACGACGGAGGTTTTTCTCTTTTCTGATAGGGCGCCGTGGACGCGCCGGAGCGGACGGGAGGGGAGGACGAGAATATGAAATTGACGGAGATGCGGTATAAGACCTATGTCTGGCCGCACAATCCACGGGTGTACTCCATTGATTACGAGCGGAATGTGGCGGTGCAGAAGGTGCCGTTTGGACGCTATCAGCTGCAGGACATGGGCGTCACCAGAAGGGTGATGCGGGGGACGGGAGAGTTTGTGGGGCAGGGCGCCTATGAGGAATTTAAGGCGCTGGCCTCGGTCTTTTATCACCCGGGCCCCGGGCTGCTGGTGCACCCCGTGTGGCAGGCGGCCAGCGCTTACTTTGTGGAGCTGGCTCTGAGGCAAGAGCCCCGGGCCGACTTTGTGGGGTATTCCTTTGTCTTTTGGGAGGAGCTGGGCCCCTACGGCACCACGGTGAGAACGGTGACGGCCGCACCGGCCGCCACCAAAACGGCGACGGAGGCGAAGGAGGAGGCGGTCTACCACACGGTGGCCCGGGGGGAGACCCTCTGGGGCATCGCGGCGAAGTACGGAGTGGACCTTACCGCCGTCATCGGGCTGAACCCGCAGATGAAAAACCCGAACCTGATTTTTGCCGGAGAGAAGGTGCGGGTCACATGATGGAGGGGCGTCTGATCTGCTATGACGGGAGACGGTATGCCCTGCCGGCGCTGCTGGAGTGGCGGCTGGAATACACGTCGGGGGTCCCCTGCGACAGCTTTTGGGTCAAGTGCCTGTGGACGGCGGGACAGGAGGACGTTCTGGCCGACGCCACCCGCTTTTTGGCGGTCTGGGAGGGGCAGGCGGTCTTTCAGGGGGTGGTGGATGAGTGTGAGTGCGTGTGGAGTGAGGCGGGCGTGACGCTGGAGGTCTCCGGCCGGGGGATGGCGGCTTTGCTGCTGGACAACGAGGCCGAGGCGGCCGACTATGCGGTGGCCACGCTGGGGGATATCCTGAACAACCATGTGACTCCTTACGGAATCCAGGTGGCGAAACAGACCGCGCTGCCCCCTGTGACAGGCTTTTCAGTGGCCAGCGGGAGCAGCCAGTGGCAGGTGCTCTATGACTTCGCCTGTTACCACGGCGGTGTGGCGCCCCGCTTTGACCGGGAGGGCGGGCTGGTGCTGGCCGGTTGGGACAAGAGCAGGGAGATCTGCCTGGACGACAAGGTTCCGGTGGTGCGGCTGTGCTGTCGGGAACGGCGCTATGGAGTGCTCTCTGAGATATTGGTGCGGGACAGGGTGAGAAAGACCACCCAGAGGGTGGTCAACCAAGACTTTGCCGCCCGGGGCGGATGCTGCCGCCGTGTGTATACGATGCCGGGGCGGAGCAGCTACCGGACCATGCGCTATGACGGGCAGTTCCAGCTGGACCGGTCGGCGGCGGCGCTGCGGCGGCTGGAGCTCTCGGTGGCGGTTCCGTTTTTTGCCTGGCCGGGGGACCTGATCTACGTGAATTGGGCCGGATGGGAGAGAAATGGGCGGTATCGGCTGCTGGAGAGCACCGTACGCTGCGACCGGGAGGGCATACGCACCGATCTGGTGCTGGGCGCGCCGGACGCGGCGGTCTGAAAAAGGAGGACGTGACATGTGGTTGTCCAGACGGGATAGAGAGGACCCCAGGGGGGAGGGCGCGGCCGAGGTGGGCACGGTCACCCTGGGGGGAGATCCCGCCGGCGTGTCGCTGGCGGGCGAGCGGAGAAATGTGACGGTGTTTGGGCCGGGCGGCTATCAGTGGAGGCCCAGCGTGGGGCAGAGCGTGCTGGTGATTAAGGCGGGCGCCGACGGTGAGGAGCTCTGCATCGGGGGCTGCCGCAGCGATGGACAGACCGGGCTGGCCCCTGGGGAAATCTTCCTCTCAGGAGGGGGAGAGCAGGGGGCCGGTATCTATCTGCGCAATGACGGGAGCGTGGAGCTCTCCGGGAAGGTGCTGTTCAATGGTGTGGTGGTCAGCCAGCCGGAGCAGGAAGAAGATGGAACATAGGAGGCGGCGCATTTGGAACTCATGCTGAAGGAAGGGGACTATGTGCCCGACGGCGAGGGCGGTTTGCGGCGGGTGGCGGGCGGCGAGGAGCTCCTGCAGCGGGTCGTCTTCAAGCTGACGGCCAGGCGGGGGAAGTTCCCGCTGCTGCCTGAGCTGGGCAGCCGGCTCTACCTTCTCACCAGAGAGAAGCCGGGCAGAAGACGGGCGTTGGCGGAGCAATACGTGGCGGAGGCGCTGGCGGACGAGCCCGATTTGCTGGTGACGGGCGTCACGCTGGACGAGGCGCGGCAGCGGCTGCACGTCACGCTGGTGTGGCAGGGCAAGGACCTGGCGGCGGCGGTGGCCCTCCCGTGAGGGGACCCGCGGAGGAGAGGAAGGACGGGGAGACCAAATGAAGACAGTGGATGAGATATACAGGGAGATGCTGGCCGCCTTCGCAGAGGAGACGGGGATGGAGCTGACGGGGACCAGCGACCTGGCGGTGCGCCTTTACGCGGTGGCGGCCCAAGTGAATGGGCTTTACATACAGGGGGACTGGGTGCTCAGACAGTGCTTTCCCCAGACGGCGGAGGGGGACTATCTGGACCGCCATGCCGCCCTGCGGGCGCTGACGCGGCGGGAGGCCGCCAGGGCCCAGGGTGTGATCCGTTTCTCGGTGGGAGAGGCCATGTCCGCCGACCGCCCCATTCAGGCGGGGGTCGTGTGCATGACGGCGGGGCTGGTGCGCTTTGAGACGACGCAGGAGGCCGCGCTGAAGGCGGGCGAGCTCTGGACAGATGTGCCCGCCCGGGCGGTGGAGGCGGGTAGCGCGGGCAACGTGGCGGCGGAGACCGTTCGCTTTTTATCGGTGGCCCCCGTGGGGGTGAGCGCGTGCACCAACCCGGCCGGGTTTGCCGGCGGCGCCGACCAGGAGAGCGATGAGGCGCTGCGGCAGCGGGTGCTGGAGAGCTTTAAGCGGCTGCCCAACGGAGCCAACGCGGCGTTCTACGAGCAGGGCGCTCTGTCGTTTGAAGGTGTGGCGGCGGCCAAGGCGCTGGCCAGGAACAGGGGGACCGGCACGGTGGATGTGGTGGTCTCCACCGCCACGGGGCTGCCGTCGGCCGAGCTGCTGGCGGCTCTCACCGCTTATCTTGGGGAGAGACGGGAGATTGCCGTGGATGTGGGGGTGCTGGCGCCGACGCCGGTGGCCATCGACGTGACCGTGGGGGTGGCGCCGCAGCCGGGCGTAGACAGCGCGGGCGTGCTGGATGCGGCGGAGCATGCCCTGCGGGGGTACTTTGACGGAACGCTGCTGGGCCAGGACATTCTGCGGGCCAGGCTGGGGGCCGTCATATTTTCCGTGGGCGGCGTGGAGAATTACACCATCACCGCGCCGGCCCAGGATGTGGCCATCTCGGCTGGACAGCTGCCCACACTGGGGACGCTCCGGGTGGAGGTCATGTCATGAGCCACGGCACATATTTGAAGGATTTGCTGGCGCCCTTGGGCGTCTACAGGCTGGAGGGGACGCTGAACGGCGGGGAGCTGGAGTGCATTGGCGCGGCGCTGGACGGATGCCAGAGTAAGTTGGAACGCATCCAGCGGGAGATGTCGCTGGTGACCGCCGAGGCGGAGGGGCTGGGGGCCGTGGGTACGCTGCTGGCGCGGCAGCCGGTTACTTCCGATACGGCGATGCGGCGGGCGGCGCTGGCCGCCCTTCTGCGCGTGAGCGGAGACAGCTTTACCCCGGCGGCCCTCAGCGATAACTTGACCGGCTGCGGCCTCAACGTGTCCGTCACGGAGATGGATACGGCGGGGGAGGTGGAGGTAAAGTTTCCTCATATGCCGGGCATCCCCGACGGCTTTGAGGAGATGAAAAAGATCATAGAGGACATTCTGCCGTGCCATTTGCTGATTCACTATGTGTTTTGGTATATCACATGGCATCAGCTGGAGGAGATGTTTGGAAGCTGGAACGCGCTGGAGGGCGCCGGCTTTACCTGGACGCAGTTGGAGAGAAAGGGGCTGTGAGCCAAAAAAAGCGGGGCCCGCAAACAGCGCTGTTTGCGGGCCCCGCTTCAGATTGGGGCAGGGAGCGGGGCGGTCCTTGCGGCGGGCGCATTTAAAAG
>CAYPZF010000054.1:0-7052 GCA_964415275.1 uncultured Oscillospiraceae bacterium
TCCTTTGTTGACATTTCCGCACCACAGAAACCCACGGCGGAAAAATTGTGTTTATTATATCGTGCCCCATGAAAAAAAGCAAGGGAGTTGACAAATCATATATAATGGAAGAGACAAGAAGAAAGGAGCTGTTCCCATGGAATACAAACGTTTCGGCGACCAAATTGTCCTGCGGCTGGACCCCGGCGAGGAGCTCATCTCCACTCTAGCGGCGGTCTGCGAGAAGGAGAATGTGCTCCTGGGCAGCGTGACCGGCCTGGGCGCCGCCGGCGAGGTGGAGCTTGGCATCTTTGAGCCCGCGGAAAAGAAATATTATAAGACCGAATACCGGGGCAGTTATGAAATTGCCTCTCTGGTGGGCAACGTCACCCGCCAGGAGGGGGCCGTCTACCTCCACCTGCACGCCACCATTGGCAACCCCTCCACCGGCGAGTGCCATGGCGGGCACCTCAGCCGCGCGGTGGTTAGCGCCACCAGCGAGATCTTCGTCCATACGATTCCGGGTGCCATCGGACGCAAGCTCAGTGACCGGATCGGCCTCAACCTGCTGGACTTTTAACCCCCGGCGTGAAATAGAGAGCCGGTCAGAGGCGCGCGCGCCATGGCCGGGGCCTTTGCCGGCCGTGTTTGCGGCGGGCCTGGTTTCCCTTGCATTTTTTACCCTGCCTCTGGTATAATAAGATCCAGAAAACCCATTGAATACCAGGAGGCTGTACTATGGATAAATTAATCATGACCACGCCGCTTGTGGAGATGGACGGCGACGAGATGACCCGCATTCTCTGGCAGGACATCAAGGAGCTCCTTCTCCTTCCCTATATCGAGCTCAAGACGGACTACTATGACCTGGGCCTGCCCGAGCGGGAGCGCACGGGAGATCAGGTGACCATCGACGCCGCCCTGGCCACCCGGAAGCACGGCGTGGCGGTCAAATGCGCCACCATCACCCCCAACGCCCAGCGGGTGGAGGAGTATCAGCTCTCCCAGATGTGGAAGTCCCCCAACGGCACCATTCGTGCCCTCCTGGACGGCACCGTCTTTCGGGCTCCCATTATGGTAAAGGGCATCTCCCCCGTCGTGAAAAACTGGAAGGCCCCGATTACCATCGCCCGCCACGCCTTTGGCGACATATACAAGGCCGTGGAGCACAAGGTCCCGGGTCCCGGCAAGGCGGAGCTGGTCTTTACCGGCACCGACGGCGTGTCCACCCGCCAGACCATTCACGACTTTGACGGCCCCGGAGTCCTCCAGGGCCAGTTCAACACCGCCGCCTCCATCACCTCGTTCGCCCACGCCTGCTTCCAGTACGCCCTGGACACCAGGCAAGATCTGTGGTTTGCCACAAAGGACACCATCTCCAAGCAGTACGACCACACCTTTAAGGACATTTTCCAAGCCATCTACGATGCCGACTACGCGAAGAAATTCCGTAAGGCCGGTCTGGAGTACTTCTATACCCTCATTGACGACGCGGTGGCCAGGGTCATCCGCTCGGAGGGCGGGTTCATCTGGGCCTGTAAAAACTATGACGGCGACGTGATGAGTGACATGGTCTCCACCGCCTTCGGCTCTCTGGCCATGATGACCTCCGTGCTGGTCTCCCCCGACGGAACGTGCGAGTACGAGGCCGCCCACGGCACCGTCACCCGCCACTACTACCAGCACCTCAAGGGGAAGGAGACCTCCACCAACCCCATTGCCACTCTCTTCGCCTGGACCGGCGCGCTGCGAAAGCGCGGCGAGCTGGACAGCCTCCCCGGCCTGGCGCGCTTCGCCGAGGCCTTGGAGCGCGCCGCCATCGACACCATCGAGGGCGGTATCATGACCAAGGACCTGGCCGGCCTCTGGGAGGGAGAGGGCGCGGTGCGCCCCGTCAACAGCCGGGAGTTTTTGCTGGCCATCCGCGCCAGGCTGGATACCCTGCTCTGACCGTCCGCCCGCCGCTACCGCAAAAAGCAAAGACGCCCCGCCGGCGCTCCACGGTGTGACAGAGGCCCTTTTCTAACCCGCGGCAAAGCGCGGCGGCATGGTTCGGCAGGCAGTGTGAGGGTTCGCTGCCTGCCGATTTTCGTTCTATGCGGCCTCTGGCGAATCGCTCGGCGTGTCTTGCCCCTCTTGCCGCCCGGCCTGGCCCTTGTCGCGCTTTTGATTGTCACAGCCGCGCTGCTGCGCCAAGTCTATCTGCGCACAGACTCAGCCTTGCTCAGCCAAAGCACCGGCACTTTGCGTACGTCCATTCATTTTGGTCTGTTCATCACATGGGGCCTGTCAGTGCGCAGGCGCATTATGCAAACGCAGGCCTGCAGCATTCTTCTTTCCATCGCCGTACTTATGGTTTTTTGGCTTTTGGTGCGCACGGTAAAATACCTGTTTATCGGCGGTGATGCGGATATATCCCGCCAATTATGGTACGCCTACTATATCCCAATGCTGCTCATCCCCACGCTGAGTATCTTTGTCGCGCAGCGCGAAAATCCTCTGGCTGCCCTTTGTGCCCTTTTTCGCGGTTGTGGCGTACGCGATTATGAACATGATGCGGCTGCCCATCTTGAGGGTTGTCGCCGGTGATATTACGGTCACCTTCTGCCTGTTTATCATGGGCATTTTTGAAAACTGCATTCAAATCGGGCTGATCCGCTCCAACACAAATTACGAGGATCTGTTTTTCTATTCCGGCCTTGCGGCGCTCATTTTAACCGGCCTGACCCTTTTGCTTCTGGCGGCGTCTATGAAGCCGATGACCCGCTGCAAGCGCTGCGTTTTCGTGCTCATGCCGATGCTTTTAAGCGTCCTTTTTCTCATCCTGCTGACCACCTGGAGCTATGCGCTTAAGCATAGACAGGAGCCGGACAGGCTCGCACTGCTTGCGGCGCGCCTTCCGGCGGCAGCCTATTTCGCGTTTCTTTTGCTTTGCGGCGCGCTTGCGCTTTCTCTGCTGTACAAAGAGCGGCAGTACAGCAAGGGCAGCATTACAAGAGCGTCGATTAAGGAGAGTGTCGACAACCTTCCGGCGGGCCTATGCTTTTCGACAGACACCGGCATGGTTCTGCTTGCGAACAAGGCGATGGAACGCCTGTGCCACCGCCTTACAAGCAGTGATTTACAAGACGCCGAGGCGTTTTGGCACACGCTGACCGCGGGCGAGCTGGGCGGCGGCGCCCAGCGCCTGCCCTCGGACGACAGCCCGGTACTCAGGCTTGCGGGCGCCCAGGCGTGGACCTTCTCGCGCCGCGTTATAACGGTAGAGGGCAGGGCGGTCACGCAGATCACCGCGGTAGACATCACCGACTTAGACGCCCTGCACCTGCGCCTTCAGCAGGACAACGCGGCGCTTTTGGAGCTGGGCCGCCAGTTGCGGCGCTATATTCAGGATGTGACCGAGGTCAAGGCAAGGGAGGAACGGCTTGCCACCAAAATGCGGATTCACGACGAGATTGGCTACGCCCTGCTTGCCACCCGCCACATGCTTGAGCGGCACAAAAGAGGCGCGACGTCCAAAATCGCTGAGCTTTTGGCCTTGTGGAAACGCAACATCGCGGCCTTGCACGGCGTGGCCAAGGCCGAAAAGCCGGCAGCCCTGACCTCGCTGCATGATGTCGCGCGCGCCCTTGGCGTCGGCCTGCGCCTGGAGGGCGGCGGCCTGTCCGACCTGCGCCGCAAGGTCGAGGGCATGGGCGGCACCATGCGCATTTCACACAGCCCCCATTTTGCGCTGACCATTACCGTACCAAAAGAAGGTGGTGAATAAAATGACCCGGGTGATGATTGTGGAAAACGACCCGCTGGCCATGCAGCTTTTTATCATGTTCGTCGAAGGCAGCGGCAGATATAAGCTGGTGCACGCGCTTGAAAGCGCCGCCTATGCCGAGGCCTATTGCCGCGCAAGCCCGGTCGACCTGATTTTGATGGACATCTGCACCGACTTGGGCGCCAGCGGGCTTGAGGTATCGGCAAAAATCAAGCAGCTCCGGCCCGATACGAAAATCATCATCGTCACAAGCCAGCCCGAGTGCGATTTCGTGAGTCGCGCCCGCGCCGCCAAGGTGGACAGCTTTTGGTATAAAACCATCAAGGAGCTTGAGCTTTTAGAGGTCATGGACCGCACCATGGCGGGCGAGTCGATTTATCCCGACAGCACGCCGCGGAGTTACATCGGACACGCCTTAAGCGGCGACTTTACCCCCCGGGAGCTGGAGGTGCTGCGCGAGTTGACAAGCGGCGACACCAACGCCGAAATTGCCGGGCGGCTCGGGCTTTCTGCGGGCACTGTGCGCAACCACATTCAAAGGATGCTGCCCCGACTGCGGTGAATGTGAGCACTGCACCGAAACACATGACCGGTTTTATTATGACGAGCACAATCACTGGCGTCAATGTGAATGCGGACATGTACCGTCCAGCGCGGGGCATAATATGAAAGCTTGGGTTGCCGACATACCTCCAACCGATACAGAGGACGGTTGGAGAAGCAGGGAGTGCTACTATTGCCCCCATACGGAGGTAGAAATACTCCCTGCAAACCATACCCATGTGCCCAGCGGTTGGATCGTTGTCGTGAGCGCAACGGAGACCGAAGCGGGCAGCAAGCATAAGATATGCACGGAATGCAGTGCGGTATTGGAAACACAATCCATCCCGGCGACTGGCCCCGGTCATGCCCACACATGGGCAGACACATATAGCATGGACGCGACACATCACTGGAAGGCGTGCATCGACTGCGGCGTCTATCCATATAAATCGTTCCATTCCGCCGTAGGCTGGATTGTCGACACAGAAGCCACCGCAACAACGGCCGGAAGCAAGCACAGGGAATGCGCCGTTTGCGGATATGTGGTGGAGACGGCGGTGATCCCGGTGAAGGACTCCGGGGGCGGGGGAGGCCTTGTTATGAGCTTTACCCTGACCTTCGACACAGACGGCGGCGGCGCCATTGCGTCGCTGTCTAAGGTATCGGGCTCGGTCGTTGACCTGTCCGCCTATGTGCCCATCCGAGACGGGTATCTCTTCGGCGGCTGGTTTGAGGACAGCGCGCTGCAGAGGGCCGTAACCTCGGTTACCCTTCAGGCGGACACCACGGTCTACGCCAAATGGACGGCCAAGGACGCAGAATCGACAACTCCCTTTGCCGATGTGAGTGAGAGCGACTGGTTCTACGAGGCGGTGACTGACGCCTATGAGCGCGGCCTTATGAGCGGCACCGGCGGCACAGCTTTCGACCCGCACGGCGCCACCACCCGCAGCATGATTGTCACCACCCTGCACCGACTGGCCGGCCTGCCCGCGGCGAGCATGCCCAATCTCTTTGATGATGTGGCCGCGGAAAGATGGTACACCGACGCGGTGGTTTGGGCGACAGAAAATAATATCGTCAGCGGCTATGGCGATGGCAAATTCGGCGGCGAGGACGCAATCACCCGGGAGCAGGTCGCGGCCATACTACAGCGCTTCATTGAAGCCTTCGTGAAGTAACGGCCGCGGCGGCCGAGGGCGCGAAACGGGCGGGCGCGAGAAGTGGTCCGACGCGCTCTCGGGCAACCTGAGTCGGCGCAAGCAAAAGGTCATGAACAAGAAGCAAGCGATGCGCCGATGCGCCTCGCTTGTTCTTTTTCTCCGTATTCAGGCTACCCTCCGGGCAGGGTCCCTATGCTTCCGCGGACCCCCGGCGGGGCGTCTTTTGAGGTTTGCCCAGTGTCAGTCCAGTGTCAGTCCTCTTCCTCTGCCTGGGCGAGGGCCAGGTTGGCCGCCAGCAGGGCGGCCTCCGTCACGGGGGCCACCGGGGGCGCGTAGGACAGGTCCAGCGTGGCCAGCTGCTCTGCCGTGAGCCCCAGCTGAACGCAGGCTACCAGCAAATCAATGCGCTTTCCGGCGCCCTCACCGCCCACAATCTGCGCGCCGACAATGACGCCTGTCCCTTCTTCCACAAAGAGCTTCAGAGTGTAGGCGCTGTACCCGGGATACCCGGTGGCCTTCGTCTCGGACGCGGCCTTGATCTCCTTCACCTTCCGGCCCAGGCGCGCGGCTTCCCGGGCGCTGAGTCCGGTGCGACTGCCCTCCAGGTCGAGCACCTTGAAGATGGTGGTGCCGGCGATGCCGGGGAATTTCAAGCGCCCCCCCGCGGCGTTTCCGCCCGCCACCTTGCCCTGCTTGTTGGCCGTCGTCCCAAGAGGGACATAGGTGTTCTCGCCGCTGACCGCGTGATAGACGGTGGCGCAGTCGCCGGCGGCGTAGACATCGGGGGCGCTGGTCTCCATATACTCGTTCACCAGGATGGCGTTTTTCGCGCCGGTCCGGATGCCCGCCCGGGCGGCGATTTCACTGTTCGGGGTAACGCCGATGGCCACAATGACCATGTCGGCCTCGTAGCTCCCCTGGTCGGTCACCACGCGGCGGACGCCCCGCGCGTCGCCCTCCAGGGCCGTCACCTCTTCCGCCTTGCGGACCTGGACGCCCTTGGAGGTCAACTCCTCTTCAATCATGCCGGCCATGTCGGGGTCCATCAGGGTAAGAATCTGGGGGGCGCGCTCGATGATCGTAACGGACACCCCATAGGAGTGGAGGGCCTCGGTCATCTCCATGCCGATAAACCCGCCGCCAATCACCACCGCCTTCTTCACCTGCTGATCGCGGAGCGCCTCCCGGATATACTGCACATCGGGAATTTGCTTTACCTGGTAGACCTGGGCCAGATCCAGGCCCGAAATGTCCGGCAGGATGGGCCGCGCGCCCGTGGCGATGACCAGCCGATCGTAGCTGTCGGTCACCTCACTGCCGTCCGCGGTACGCACAGTGACGGTCTTGGCGGCGGTGTCAATAGCCGTGGCGCGGCACTCCATCCTGAGGTCAATGCCCTGGCGGGCAAATTCCTCCGGGGTGCGGACGATGATGCTGCTCGGCCTCTTATAGATGCCCTTTACAAAATAGGGCAGGCAGCAGCCGGAGTAGGAGACAAAAGCCTCATCGGTGTAGACAACCACCTGGTTCTCCCTGTCGGTCCGCTTGGCCTTGGAGGCGGCGCTGCTGTCGCTTTTCGGGACGGTGGTGGTGGCGCT
>CAYPZF010000055.1:0-7050 GCA_964415275.1 uncultured Oscillospiraceae bacterium
TCCACGCCCTGCCTTAAAAACCGGTTGATTTCGGGGTGGAGGCGGATTGCCTCGTCAATTTCGGCGCTGGAGCCGTG
Source organism: uncultured Oscillospiraceae bacterium (assembly GCA_964415275.1). Taxonomy (GTDB): domain Bacteria; phylum Bacillota; class Clostridia; order Oscillospirales; family Oscillospiraceae; genus JAEWRY01. The sequence goes on from CAYPZF010000055.1 coordinate 78, forward strand.
CTTATAGGCGCCGATGTCAATGAGGTCCTTTGCCCGCTTATAAACCGCCATGCTGTTTTTAATCTCCCCGGCCTTCTCATACCACTGCGGGGATACTATCTCCCTCATCACACGGCTGATGCTCTCCAGCACGTCGATGGCCGGATAATGGTTGCCAGTCGCCAGGGCCCTGGAGAGCACGATATGGCCGTCCAGAATCCCGCGCACCGTGTCCGAGATGGGCTCGTTCATGTCGTCTCCCTCCACCAAAACGGTATAAAGGCCGGTGATGGACCCCTTGTCCGAGGTCCCGGTGCGCTCGAGCAGCTTGGGGAGAATGGAGTAGACCGACGGGGGAAACCCCCTTGAGATGGGGGGCTCGCCGACGGCCATGCCGATTTCCCGCTGGGCCATGGCAAAGCGCGTGACCGAATCCATGAGGAGCAGCACCTTGAGGCCCCGGTCCCGGAAATACTCCGCGATGCTGGTGCCCACCAGCGCGGCCTTCAGGCGCAGCAGCGCGGGCTGGTCGGAGGTCGCCACCAAGAGCACGGACTTCTTCAGTCCCTCGGCCCCCAAATCCTTCTCGATGAAGTCCCTCACCTCCCGCCCCCGCTCGCCCACCAGGACAATGACGTTGACGTCGGCCACCGCGTTGCGGGCGATCATGCCCAGCAGGGTGCTCTTCCCCACTCCGCTGCCCGCGAATATCCCAAGGCGCTGTCCCCGTCCCACGGTCAGAAGGCCGTCGATGGCGCGGATACCCAGCGGAAACGCCTCCTGGATGCGTGTCCTCGACAGGGGGTTGGGCGGCACGTTGTCCACCGGGTAAAAGGAGCACGCCGGGATGGGGGCGCCGCCGTCCATGGGCTTGCCCAGGGCATCCAGCACCCTGCCCACCAGCATGTCCGAAACGGGCACCTGCAGGGCCTGGCCCGTGGAGACCACGCGGCTGCCGAATCCAATGCCCGTCATGTCCCCGAAGGGCATCAGCAAGACCCGCTGGTCCCGGAAGCCCACCACCTCAGCCTCCACATACTGCTCCCCGGTGGAGGGGTAGATTCTGCAGATGTGCCCCATATTGACCGTGGGTCCGTTGGACTCCACCGTCAGCCCCACGACCTTCATCACCTTTCCGCTGTGCTCCACCGGGTCAAGGCCGCGGAGAATCTCCTGGTAGTGCCGAAAGCTCTCCTGCATCGGGCGTCATGCTCCTTCCCCCATCAAGGCTTTTTCAATCCGTCCGAGCTGCCGTCCAATGCTGTAATCGAGCAGCTCGCCGTCCGACTCCACCACTAGGTCGCCGGGGGCATAGCTCTCTTCCTCCACCACAAGCAGGCTCTCCTGTCCAAAGCGGAGCCTCCGCGCCGCCCCCTCCTGCCCAAAGTACCGCCTGTAGTCCGCCTCGCTCACGCGGATGGCCGCCGACCCCTTTTGCCTGAGCCGCTCCAGGGCGCTGTCCACCAGCGCCAGGAAGACCTGATCGGACGCGCTGAGCTTGACATCAATTACCTTCCGCGCGATATCCATCACCAGGGCGATGACCCCTGTGCGCAGGCTGTCCACCTGGTCGGAATACTGGCCGCGCAGCTGTCCGGTGAGGCGGGCCAGCGCCCCGGCGTCCTCCTGTCTCTCGGCCTCGGCCCGGGCCCGGGCGTCCTCCTGCCCTTCTAGAAAGCCCGCCGCTTTTGCCTCCTCCCGAATGCCCCGCGCCTGCTCCCGCGCTTCACGCAGGACATCGCCGGCCAGCTCTTTTGCCTTTTTCAGCATATCCACAGCCTCGCTGTTTGCCCCGCGCAGGATGCGGGCCGCCTCCTCCCGGGCCTGTTCCGCGGCCGGGGCGGCCTCCTGCCGTACCGAGCCCGGGGCGGCCGCGCCGGTCTGCCGCCCGGCTGGGCATACCGGACGGGTCTCGGCCGTCACAAAGGAAACGTACTGCCTGTCGATTCTAAAGGAGGACATCGCTCTCATCACCCCTCGAAACAATAATCTCCCCGCTCTCCTCTAGAGCCCTGACCGTGTTGGCGATCTTCTGCTGCGCCAGCTCCACGTCGCGTATCTTCATCGGGCCCATCACCTGCAGGTCGTCCTCGATCATCTCCTGCAGGCGCTTGCTCAGGTTGCGCATGATAACGCTCTTAACCTCCTCGTTCGCGCCCTTGAGCGCAACGGCGATGTCGCCCTGGTCCACCTGCTTGAGCACGACTTGGATGGCCTGATTGGAGAGCTTGGCAATGTCCTCGAATACAAACATGCTCTGTTTGATGGTCTCGGACAAATCGGCGTCTGTCGTGTCCAGGCGCTCCAGAATGTACTTTTCGGTCCCCCTGTCCACGCAGTTGATGATCTTGACCACCGCGTCAATCCCGCCCACGGCGGTCTGGTCGGTCATCCCCATCCTGGACAGGCGCTGCTCGAACACCGCCTCCACCTCCCGGATGTATTCCGGGATCACGCTCTCCATGTTCGCAATCCTGGTGACCACGTCTACCTGCGCCTGACTGGGGAGGGCGCCCAGGACGCTGGCGGCTTTTTTGGGGTCCAGGTAGGATAAGAGCAGCGCTATCGTCTGGGGGTTTTCACCGCTCACCAGATGGACAATCTGCATGGAGTCCGCCCTGCGCACCATTTCAAAGGGCCTGACCTGCAGCGTCTCGGTCAGTTTTCTCAGAATCTCGCTCGCTCTGGTCTCTCCCACCGCCTTGTTCAGCACGCCGCGCGCGTAGCCCAAGCCGCCCTCGGAGATAAACTTCTGCGCCAGACAGGTCTCATAAAATTCGGTGAGGACCGCTTCCCTCTCTTCCTTTGTCACGTTTTCAATCGTGGTGATGGCAAGGGTCAGGGTGGCAATCTCCTCCTCACTCAGATGCCTGTAGAGCTTCGCGGCGTACTCCTTTCCCACCGCGATGAGAAGAATCGCCGCCTTTTCCCGCTGTGTCAGTTTTTCCCCTGTGTTTACCGCCATTACTCAATCTTCCTCCATCAGCCACGTGCGGAGTATTTGTATCACCGCATCGGGATACCGGTCGATGAGCTCCCCTACCCTTTCGTTCTCGTCCGACTGTTTATGCATGAGCTCCTGCAAAAGTCGGTCCTGCTCCGCCCTTGCCTCTGGGTCATTCAGAAGCTCGCCGGGGGTGGGGCCGCCCGCGGGCCCGCCCGCGGTTACCAGCTCGTCCCCGGCCTCCTCCCGCCTCCTTTTCCTGCCGGTGTACAGGAGCACCATGGCCAGGCCCAGCAGCGCCGCGGCGGAGACAACAATCGTTTTGAGCAGCTCGGTTTGCCGGAGCTTGTTGAGGGCCTCTTGGTTCTGACGGAAGTAATCTCCGAACCCGGCCTCGCCCGCCCGCTCGACAAAAGGCATCAGCTCCACCGAGATGTAGTCGGAATCCACCCCGATGGCATTGGCCACCAGGTTTTTCATGGTGTCCAGGTGCCCGCTGGCGCCCTCCACCTCGCTGTTGACCAGCACGGCCACCGACAGCTCCCGCACCGTGCCCTGGGCCTTCTCAATCTGGGTCTGAATCCTGTTCAGCTCGTAGTTGTATGTCCTGGAGTAGCTCCCGCCGGAATCGGCCTCCGCGTCGGAGACATATTCCGGCGCGCTCACCCCGTTGCTGTCCGTGCCCGGCTGACCGGCCGCCCCCTGGATTAGGCCGGGGTTGATGGCGTCGTAGAGCTCCTCGCTGCTGAGAATCATCCCTTGGGTCTCTCCCTCCAGCGGAGGGGCAAACTCAACCGAATGAACGGTCTCCTTGTCGAAGTCCAGGTTCAGGTTCACCGACACGGCCACGTTGCCCTCCCCCAGCGCGGGCTCCAGCACGCGCAGCGCCTGCTCGGTCAACACCTGCTTCATCTGCTCGGTCAAAACCTGCCGGGCGTCGGAATACGGCATGTCCGCGGCCTCGGCGCCCTCGCCGGTCATGTCGTAATACTTCATGTCGGAATCGACGATGCTGACGTTCTCCAGCTTGAGCCTGGGCACGCACTTGACCACAAACTGCCCGATGGCCTTGGCCTCCGAGGCCGACAGCGCCTCCCCCTCGTTCAGCTCCAGAAGGACGGCGACACTGGCCTCTGAGACGTTGCCGGACATCACAAAGGAGGAGGTGGCGGCCAGGTTGACAATCACGACACAGCCCTTGATCTTGTTCATCTTGGAGATGGTGGCGCGCATGTTCTCTTGCAGCTGGTACTGCAGGTAGGTCTGCCGCTCCAGATCGGTGGAGCCCAGGGCCGAGGAATTGGAGAACAGGTCATAATTGAGCCCGGTGTCGGGGTACCCCCGGGCAGCCAGCGCAATTCGGAGCTCGTCGGCCTGGTCCTCGGGCACAAGAATGACGTCGGTGCCCTTGGCCTTGGCGGAAACGCCCATCTCCTCCAGGACCGACATGATGGTGCCCGCCTCCTCGGCGCTGAGTCCGGAATAGAGCGCGGTGTAAGTTTCCCGGTTTAAAAGCACGGCGACGACAATACCCACCGTTATAACCACCACCGTTACGACAACCGGTAGTATAAACCTTTTCCTTTCGGTGTCCAGAAAAAACCCCTTGGCCCGTCTCAGGGTGGACTTGATCGCCTCCGGCAACGCTTCCTCACCGCCTTTTCAAACACAGCCGCCGTGCCGCTGTCACTCGATGTTATCTTACAAAAAAAGGCATCTCTAGGCTGCCCTAGAGATGCTCTCTTTCTTCTAATGGCAGCTGGCTGTCATCTCACATGTCACATGTTACAAGTGATACAGACCCTATAGCTTTGCGTAACTACCTTTCGATAGTGTTGCTCTTTTCATTTTATTCAGTTTTCCACATAACCTTACATTATTATGTTTTAAAAAGCAACATAAAAAACCAAATAATCCTGTAGTTAGGCATAATGCACATAACGCCGACAAAAAAAAGACACCAAAATATTTTTTTATTGTTAAACTATGGCTCGAATACGCCGATATTTTCTTTTGAGGGCAAGGCTGCATTGGTGCACGTGCAGTTCTTGCCACTACAAAGGATCGGGCGACAAGGACGTGGCCCGGAACCATCAAGGAGGAACAGACCCATGCGTATCAACACCAACCTGACCGCGATGAACACATACACCCAGTACACCAAGAACAACAACAAAATCGCCAGCACGGTGGAAAAGCTCTCTTCGGGCTACTCCATCAACTCCGCATCCGACAACGCCGCCGGCCTTGCCATTTCGGAAAAAATGAGGGCCCAGATCCGCGGCCTTGAAAAGGCCTCCGTCAACTCTCAGGACGCCATCTCCCTGGTGCAGACCGCCGAGGGCGCCCTGGCCGAATCCACCGAGATCCTCCAGAGAATGCGTGAGCTGGCCGTACAGTCGGCCTCCGACACCAACGAGGACGCCATCGACCGCGCCGCCCTGCAGGACGAGTTCGCCCAGCTGCAGGCAGAGCTTGACGACATCTCCAAGAACACCTCCTTCAATAAAAAGAGCCTGCTGGACGGCTCCCTGTCCCAGAAGAGCGCCAAGCTGTCCAACGTCTCGATGGCCCAGTCCGGCCTTTCCGTGGAGCTTGGCAGCGCCGCTGCCGGCAATTATAACTTCAGCGTCAGTGTCCAGCAGGAGAGCGCCGCCATTCAGGGCGCCGCGGCGCAGTTCACCCCCACCAGCTCCTCCGACGCCTTCACCGTGGGCAACGCGGTGGACAGCCTGGGCGAGTCCTCCCTGGCCAACGGCAACTACACCATCCAGGCCACCTACGACGCGGCCAACAAGCAAATGGTCTTCACCGCCGCCGGTGACAACAACCAGGTCTTTACCGCTGTCCTGAGCGAAGCGGAGCTGGCGGCCAGCTTCGGAGCCGCCACACCCGCCGCCGCCACGCTGAATTTCTCCAACGGCAGCAGCACCGCCTTCTCCTTTGAGCTGACCACGGTGGCCCCCTACGACACCACCAGCAGCTCCACCATGAGCACCCTGGCCAATGACCTGTCCGACTCGCTCTCCCTGTCCGCCGCCGGCGGCGTGGACGCCAAGGACGCGACATACGGCGTATACGCCAACCTCACCGGCGCCAAGAGCATCAAGCTGGAGGCCGGCATGGACAGCGTCACCTTCTCCAATGGCATCAAAATCAACTTCGACGAGCTCACCACCAGCGATATCTCCAGCAAGAACGCGGCGGCCCTGGCCGGCGCCGCCGGCCTGACCGGCGTCACGACTCCCGGCGCCGCCACCGGCTCCTATACCGCCCAGCTGCTGAACTTCAAAGCCTTGGACACCTATGCCGGCTCGTTCGGCGATGTGGCCTCCGCGCAGCTCACCGCCGTTACCACCGACTTTAGCAGCGACACCATGGAGGTCACCATCGACGGCAAGGTGTACACCGCCTCTTTTGATGAGGCCGAGCTGACGGGGGCCCTCGGGTTTGCCGCCTCGGACGCCGTCGGCGCGGAAAAGAGCTATTCCCTCACCTTCCGGGATGAATCCGGCACCAACGCGTTCACCATGGATGTGCAGACCGCGCTGACCGCCCTAAACACAAACACCACTCCGGACGGCGAATCGCCGCTGACCACCGCGGCCCTGACCGCGTCGAGCCTCACCGTCGCCCTGACCAACGCCGGGGGCCACACCTTCGACACCACCTTTGGCGCCGAGGCCTCTACCTTCGGGGTAGCGAGCCGGGCCGGAGCCGGCCTCACCTTCCAGGTGGGCGCCAACCAAGGCGACGACATGACCATCTACATTGACAAGATGGACGCCAACTATCTGGGTGTATCCTCCACCGGCGTCGGCACGCAGAGCGCGGCCTCTTTCGCCATCGGCGCCGTGGACAACGCCATCAATCAGGTTTCCTCCCAGCGGGCCTATCTGGGTGCCGTTCAAAACCGTTTGGACCACAAGATCGCCAACCTGGACACCTCCGCCGAGAACCTGACCTCCGCCGAAAGCCTCATCCGCGACGTGGATATGGCCAAGGAGATGACCAACTTCACCAACTCCAACATTCTGCAGCAGGCGGCCA
>CAYPZF010000056.1:0-7034 GCA_964415275.1 uncultured Oscillospiraceae bacterium
ACGCGCCAAGCCGCCGTTTGCGTTGGGATACAGACCGGAGGGAGGGCGTCATTTGCCCACGCAGAACCGGGAGAAGATACGGCCCACCACTTCTTCCCGCAGATTTTTTCCGGTCAGTCCGCCCAGCGCGGCCAGCGCGGCCTCTACATCGGTGAGGACCGCATCGGGGGGGAATCCGTCCGCGAGACCGGTCCTGGCGCCGCGGAGGCTTTCCAGGGCCCGCCCGGCCGCCTCGGCCTGCCGGGCGTTGGTGAGCAGCAGCCCGGCCCCCTCGTCAGTCCCCGGGGGGAATTGGGCGGCCACGAGCGCCTCCAGCCGGTCCAGGCCCGCGCCGGTGACGGAGGACACCACGCAGGTGCGGGGAAACCGGGCGCGCAAGGCGTCGGGGTCCACCGACAGGGGCAGGTCGGATTTGGTCACCACGCAGATGCAGTGGGGGGCCTGTTCCGCCTCCGCCATGACGGCCTCATCCTCCTCGGTGAGGGGGCTTGCCCCATCCAGCACGAGGAGAACCAGCAGGGCGTCCTGCAGGGCCGCCCTGCTGCGGGCAACGCCTATGCGCTCCACGGCGTCTGCGCTCTCCCGCAGGCCGGCGGTATCGATGAGCCGCAGCAGGGTCCCGCCCAGGGTGCAGCGCTCCTCCACCGTATCCCGGGTGGTGCCGGGGACCTCGGTGACAATGGCGCGGTCATAGCCCAGCAGCGCGTTTAAGAGGGAGGACTTGCCCGCGTTGGGCCGCCCGACAATGGCGCAGGGGATGCCGCCCGTCAGGTGCCGCCCCCGGCGGTAGGAGACAAGCAGCGCGTCCAGGGCCGACTCCGCCCTGTCCAGGGCGGCGGTGATGGTCTCCGTCCGGAAGGGGTCCAGGTCTTCATCGGGGTAATCCAGCACCACGTGAAAGTGGGCCAGCACCATGGCAAGCCCGTCGTAAATGTCCTCCACCCGCCGGGAGAGGGCTCCGGTGAGCTGTCCGGCCGCGTGGATGGCGGCCTGGGCGGTCTCCGCGTCAATCAGGTCGGCCACCGCCTCCGCCTGGGTCAGATCCAGCTTTCCGTTGAGAAAGGCACGCTTGGTGAACTCCCCGGGTCCGGCCTGCCGGGCCCCGGCGGCAAAGAGCGCGTCCAGCCCCAGGGCGAGCACGGCGGGCGCGCCATGGCACTGGAGCTCGGCGGTCTCCTCCCCGGTGTAGCTGTGGGGCGCCCGGCTCACCGTGGCCAGGGCCTGATCAATCACATGCCCCTCCCGGTCCCGCAGGGTGCCGTAGACCAGGGCGCGGTTAGGCCGCAGGGCCAGGGCGGGGCCGCGCAGGGGGGCAAAGACCGACGCGGCGGCAGCGATGGCCCCCGGCCCCGAGAGCCGGAGCACGCCGATGGCGGCGCGCCCGGGGGCGGTGGCGACGGCAGCGATCAGATCAGACATCAATACACCTCAAATCGGTCATAAGGCCGCTGTCCCGGCAGAACGAAGCAGGGCCTAAACTTTGTGAAGAATACCGCAAAAATTTTCCTTGACATCAAATTATGTGAACCAAACAGGTGAATATCCGCCGCGCACAAACTACGGGGCGAATGTGGACAACTCTGTGGACAATGTGGAAAACCCATGGTAACAAGGCAATTGTGACAAAACGGTGACAGCGCAGATTCTGTGATTTTCCGTGGATAATATGCGCAGGGGTTGAATGGGCATAATGACGAGATGGGAAAGGGAAGGGTTACAAAAGGCCGCCCGCTCCAGTGGACTCGGAGCGGGCGGCCTTGGCCTTTGCCATCGTGCTTGCCCGGCGCGCTCCCGTCCGCGCGCTCATTGATCCAGGCGCGCGCCGATCACCTGGGCGGCCTTGACGCCGGAGGCCCCCGCCTGTGCCAGACCGCGGGTGATGCCCGCGCCGTCGCCAACGGCGAAGAAGTTGGGCAGAACGGTCTCCAGCTCGGGGGAGAGGGTCAGCCGGGAGGAGTAGAATTTCACCTCGGCGCCATAGAGGAGGGTGTCGTAATTGGCGGTGCCGGGGGCCAGCTTGTCCAGGGCATAAATCATCTCAATGATATTGTCCAGCTGGCGCTTTGGCAGGGCCAGGGACAGGTCGCCGGGGACGGCGGCGGTCAGCGTGGGGCGGGTGAGAGACTTATGAAGCCGGTGCTCGTTGGTGCGCACCCCCTTGACCAGATCGCCGAAGCGCTGCACCAGCACGCCGCCCGCCAGCATATTGGACAGGGAGGCGATGTGCTTGCCGTAGCGGTAAGGCTCGTTAAACGGAGAGGTAAAGCGGTTGGAGACCAGCAGGGCAAAGTTGGTGTTCTCGCTGTGCAGCGCGGGGTCGGCATAGGAATGGCCGTTGACCGTGTTGATACCCTCCACATTTTCCGCCACCACATGGCCGTAGGGGTTCATGCAGAAGGTGCGCACCTGGTCGCCGTACTGCTTGGTGCGGTACACCAGCTTAGACTCGTACACCACGTCGGTAATATGCTCAAAAACGGGGGCGGGCAGTTCCACCCGCACGCCGATGTCCACCTGGTTGTTGATGAGCTGAATCCCCAGCCCCTTGCACTGCTCTGAAAACCACTCGGCGCCGGAGCGGCCGGGCGCGGCGATCAGGAAGCGGCAGGAGACCTCGTCCCCTTTGTCGGTGTCCAGACGGTAACCGTGGGCCTCCACGGCGATTTTGGTGACAGCGGTATTGAACTGAAAGTCGATGCTGTCCTTCAGGCTCTCATAGATGTTTTGAAGGATGCGCAGGTTGTTCTCGGTGCCCAGATGTTTCACCCTGGCCTGGAGGAGGTGGAGGTCAAACCCCAGCGCCTTTTTCTTCAGGGCGCGGGCCGCGGGAGTGTCGGTGGAGTAGACCTTGTCGGTGGCCCCGTGCTTCATGTTGATGGAGTCCACATACTCGATGAGGGCCATCACCTCATCCGCCGACATAAAATCCGTGAGCCAGCCGCCAAACGCGGTGGTGAAGTTATACTTCCCGTCGGAAAACGCGCCCGCGCCGCCAAAGCCGCACATGGTGTCGCACACGCTGCAGCTGATGCACTCCTTCACCTTTCCCGCCACGATGGGGCAGCTGCGGCTGTAGATATCCCGCCCCTGATCCAGGATCAGGACCTTCAGCGCGGGATGACGGAGGGAGAGCTCATAACCAGCGAAGATGCCGGCCTCGCCACTGCCGATGATGGCGACATCGTACTTTTTGTTCATGTTGTGATCGCTCACTTTTTCTTTGTTTGAGGGAGAGAATTCCCCAAACTATTGTATCACAACCTGTCAAGAGCGGAAAAGGAGCGGCGGCCCGCGGGACGGCAGCCCCGCAGCCGCTCCGGAGGCTGGCCCGGGAGGGGACCTCAGCCGTAGCGCTCGATGGTGACGCCGGTGTAATACCAGGTCAGGATTTCTTTGTAATCCTTTCCCTGGGCCGCCAGGGCGTTGGCCCCGTACTGGCTCATCCCCACGCCGTGCCCGTATCCGGTGACGGAGAACTCCAGCGTATCTCCCTCCGGCGCCACAGTAAAGTGGGAGGAGCGCAGAGAGAGCAGGGCGCGCACCCGGTTGGGGTCCAGGGAATCAAACCAGGAGAGGGGGTCGCCGGAAAAGGACCTCTCCGGCCACGCGGCGGAGAGGGTGTCCCGCACCTCCTCCACGGGGAGCCGCACAGAGGAGCGGTAGCCCGGGACCTCGTCTCCCTCGGGGCTCTCCACCCCGGTGAGATAGGGGACGCTGCCGCCCCAGACCGCCACGGCGTCCATGGTGCGCCCCGCTGAGGAGGAGTGGAAGACCGCGTCGATGGGCACGCCGTCGTAGAGGATGACCATGCCGTCGGTGTCCGCGACAGCGGCGGCAATCCGTTCGGTGTAGACGGCGGCGCTGCCGCCCCACCTAGCCGCCGCGTCCGCCGGCTCGATGTAGGCCTGACAGCAGGCGCTGTTGCCGCAGAGGGCCGCGTCCGGGTGCCGGGTGTGGACCCGGTCCAGGCGGGCCGCGGTGTAAGTCCGGGCGGCTACGGCTTGGGCCTTGAGGGCCTCGGGCTCGAAGGAGGCCGGCATTTCAGCGGCCACCACCCGCCACAGGTAGTCCGACATGGTGAGGGTGACGGTCTCCTCCTCGGAGAGATAGACCTGGAGTGAGGTGACACTGTCCCAGCTGCCGGCGGCGGGCGCCGGATCGGCTGCCTCCCGCCCGGCGGAAGATACGGGTAACGCGGCGGGCCTGCCCCCCGGCTCCGCCTGGGCGGCCATGGGGGCCTCGCTCCAAAAGAGCAGCGGGAGCAGGAAGGCGAGCAGGACCAGGACCAGGGCGGCGGCGACCACGCTTCTCATGGGTACTTCCCCCTTCTTTTGCAAGAATGATTTGAAGGAATTTCATATTGAGAAAAAATCATTGGACATTTTGTTGTGAAACGGCGGGTGGAACAGACTGGAATTCCCTCCTTTTGCCGTTGACGCCGGGGGCGCAATGGAGTAAAATAAATGCATTATCCGGGTGTAAAGGAGGGCAAGGGCTTGGACCATGCGTGTCGTGATTCCTCCGCGCGGTACTTCGCCGGTCTGCGGGAGCAGATGCAGGCGCAGGCGGAGCAGACTGCACAGACGATGCAGCTCATTGAGACCTTATGCGAGGAGTTTAAGAAATATAATCAGATCGACGCGTCCTGCTATAAAAAGTGGGATGTGAAACGCGGCCTGCGCAACGAGGACGGCACCGGCGTCATGGCCGGGGTCACCCAGATTGGCAGCGTGCTGGGCTACTATATGCAGGATGGGGAGCGCGTCCCCGCCGAGGGCAAGCTCATCTACCGCGGCATTGATGCGGAGGACCTTATCTCCGGCTTTATGTCGGAAAAACGCTTTGGCTTTGAGGAGACCGCCTACCTGCTTCTTTTCGGGTCACTGCCCACCCGGACGCAGCTCTGCGATTTTGAGCGCACCCTCGCTCACTACCGCCCGCTGCCCAACGGATTTACCGAGGACATGATCATCAAGGCGCCCAGCAGGGACGTGATGAACAAGCTGGGCCGGGCGGTGCTGGCCCTCTACTCCTACGACCCGGACCCTGACAACGACGCGCTGGAGGCGGAGATGCACCGGGCCCTTCAGTTGGTGGCCCGCGTCCCCACCATTGTGGCGCACGCCTTTGCGGTCAAGCGCCATTACTTCGACCAGGAGAGCCTCTACCTCCACCGGCCCCAGGAGGGGCTCTCCATGGCGGAGAATTTCCTCTATTCCGTGCGCCGTGACAATCAGTTCACCCCGGAGGAGGCCCGCCTGCTCGACGTATGCATGGTGCTCCACGCCGAGCATGGCGGCGGCAACAACTCGGCCTTTGCCTGCCGGGTGCTCTCCTCTTCGGGGACGGACATCTACTCGGCCATCTCCGCCGCCGTGGGCTCCCTGAAGGGCCCCCGTCACGGCGGCGCCAACAAAAAGGTGATGGAGATGTTCGATTATATCCGGAAAGCCGTGGGGGATTGGACCGACGACGACGAGGTGCGCGCCTGTCTCTCCAAGCTCGTCCACAGGCAGGCGGGGGACCGGTCTGGCCTCATTTACGGCATGGGCCACGCGGTGTACACCCTCTCCGACCCCCGGGCGGTGCTGCTCAAGCGGTTCGCCAAGCAGGTGGCCGTCCAGAAGGGCATGCTGCCCGAGCTGCAGCTGCTGGAGACGGTAGAGCGGCTCACCCCCGAGGTGCTCCTCCGGGAGAAGAAGGAGCGCAAGCCGGTGTGTGCCAATGTGGACCTCTACTCCGGGCTGGTTTACAAGATGATGGGCATTCCGGAGGAGCTCTACACCCCCCTCTTCGCCATGGCGCGCATGGTGGGCTGGTGCGCCCACCGCATTGAGGAGGTCTACACCCCGGGCAACAGGATCATACGTCCCGCCTATAAGGCGGTGGTGCCCAGCCGGCCCTTTATCCCCCTGGACCAGCGGGGATGAGGCCGTAGCCGGGACAGAAAAAACACGTTGGAGGCGATATCGCCTCCAACGTGTTTTTTCCGGGGAATCAATTCTTGAGCGTCTCGGTCCAGGCAGTGTACCGCGCCAGCTTTTCGTCGCATGCCGCCCGGTCGGGGCCCTGGGCCAGAAGATAGACCTTGACTTTGGGCTCGGTGCCCGAGGGCCGGACAATCAGGTCGGTGCTGTCGGCCAGCGTGTACTTCAGCACATTGGACCCTGCCAGCTCCATTTGCGTGACGGCGCCGGAGGCGGCGTCCGTCTCGGTGCCGTCGGCATAGTCCCTGCGGGTGACGACTGCCGAGCCCGCGATTTCCGCCGGGGGGTCGGCCCGCAGATCGTCCATCAGCGCCTTCATCCGGGACAGGCCGTCCAGACCGGGCATGACCAGATTCAGGGTCCGCTCGCCGTAAAAGCCGTATTTTTGAAAGAGGGTCTGGAGGGCGTCGTACAGGGTCATGCCCTGTCCGTTGTACCAGGCGGCCATTTCAGTGAGCAGGAGGGAGGCGGTGACGGCGTCCTTGTCCCGGACGTAGTCGCCCACCATGTAGCCGTATGACTCCTCGTAGGAGAAGATGACCTTCCCCTCCCCCGACTCTTCCAGGGCGTTCTTTTTTTCCGCCATAAATTTAAAGCCGGTGAACGTATCGTAGCAGGCCACGCCATTTTCCTCGGCCACCTTGCGGGCCATCTCGGTGGTGACAATGGTCTTGAGGGCCACGGCGTTGGGGGGCAGGGTGCCGGCGCGTTTTCTCGCGCCGATGAGGTAGTCCAGCAGCAGGACGCCGGTCTGGTTGCCCGAGATGGTGACGTAATCTCCGTCGGCGTCCCGCACCATGATGCCCACCCGATCGGCGTCTGGGTCGGAGCCCAGGATGAAGTCGGCACCCGCCTCCCGGGCCAGGTCCACCGCCAGGGCAAAGCCCTCCGGATTTTCCGGGTTGGGAGAGACCACGGTGGGGAAGTCGCCGTCCGGCACCATCTGCTCAGGCACGCAGAGCACATGCTTCATGCCGAGCCGCCGCAGCGCCTCCGGGATGAGCCGGTAGCCGGTGCCGTCGAACGGGGTGTACACCATTTTAAAGC
>CAYPZF010000057.1:0-7031 GCA_964415275.1 uncultured Oscillospiraceae bacterium
CATGAGCTGACCCATTTTTATCATGGCGACCACATCTGGTCGCTTATGCGCGGCGTGTGTCTTGCGCTCCACTGGTATAACCCGCTGGTCTGGCGGGCCGCGGTCCTCTCGCGGCGGGACGCAGAGCTTGCCTGTGACGAGGCAACCATAAAGAGGATTGGAGAAAATGAGCGTGCCGAATATGGCCGAACGCTCATAGGCATGACCTGCCCAAAACGAGGTGCCCTGCTGGTTGCCGCGACGACTATGACGAGCAGCAGAAGCAGCATAAAGGAGAGAATCATGCTGATTGCAAAGAAACCGAAAACAGCAGTTTATACCCTTATCGCCGTTATCCTTATCGCCGCCGTCGCCGTGGGCTGTACGTTTACCGGGGCAAATGGAGAAAAAGACTCTGATGCAGACCAAACGCTCTACAACTGTGACGGGCTTACTGTTGCAATTCCAAATGAATATGTGGATCGGCTCTATTTCCCCGAAGGTCTTCTGGAAAACGAGCTTATTCGGGTCTACGAAAAGCAGAGCTATGAGGAGAGCCGCGCCGACTGGGGCGAGGATGCACACGCCGGCTTTCTGTTCAACATCGCGCGTTACACGACGGCGCAGCACGAACAGTATCTGTGCAGCGACGGGAGCGGTCTGACCTTCTTTGCAAAGGACGATACCTATTACTACGGGCACGGCTATGCCACCGATGTTCAGTTCTACCGCAGCGATATTGACACATACAGTGAAGATTTGTTTGCCCCGTGGAACGAGCTGTCTGATGCGGTGGACGGCATTCTTAATGATTTTGTTTCCAGAAACGATTTGACTATATATAGCGATGATGAATTCTGGAGCCATGAATTCACCTATAACAGCCCACATGTATATGTCGCCTACTATCCCTACTATTCAATCAATGGCAGCAAAGATGTACGATACACATTGGTGCTGTCTCAACCGGCGACTCAGGGCGACGGAGGCATCTGGTGCGTGGAGCGATGGTATGAAGACAATGGAAACTTATATTATTATTTCCCCTCATGGAACGATCAGACCGACCTTCCGGCAGCAGATTACTATGCGCAGCTACAGGCCGAATGCGACGCCGGGCAAAGGCCTGAGCTGTTGGAGGCGCAGGGTGCGGCGATTGCGTTCTTAAACGAATCGGGCTATTTCAGCAGTGCCGTCATTGACGGCAGCCTGGAAGAAACGACAGCCCCGCACGGATTGTCTGGGGCAGACAATGAGACCGAAGTTTTAACAGGCCTCTTTACCTCCCTGACAAACGAACAAACACCCGTGCGGCTCACGCTGACCATCGTGACAGCAGACGAAAACAGGCCCATTGGCAGCCACAACGGTTGGGGCTGCGGCAACGATGTTTACCTGAGCCGCCGCCTGTCAGACTACACCTATGAGGTCGCCTCGCCGGATGAAATGCCTCTTGAGGGACGAAAGATAACCTTGCTATCCGCCGGCACGGGAGACGGCTGGTCGGTAGACTTCTATGAAGGCTCCGATTACCTCCGGTTGCATACCGGGGACAAGAGCACCTGCTATGTCGCGGCATCCGCCCATGCGGACAGGGACGACCTGCCTATCGGCAGCACGATGCGGTCGTGGTTTGATGAGGCGCAGTGGCTGGAAATCGGCGGCAGCTATGAAGCACAGGGCCAAATCGTGATACCGAACAATGGGCAGGATTATTTGACCGCGGCAAAGGAATACTGTGAGGCCTTTGAGGGAAAGCACCTGATTGCGACCAGCGGCAGCAAATTCCGCTACACCTATGTCTCCTGTCGGACAGAGCCTGCGGAGGATGTGACCGCACACTTCAGAGCGCAGGGTGAAAGCGATGAAAATACCTACGCCTTTTATGTAACGACAATATTTGTTCCCGAAAACGATCGAGCACTCACCTACTCGATGGCTGGAAACACCGGTGAATATACCGGCGATGACCCGGATGTGCCGGAGGGAGCGTACGAGTATTCCCGCTGCGGTTATATCACGCTTGCGCAGGATGGGTGGCACGGGAGCCTTGTCGGAACCGGTTGGTAACGAATCCCCGCGAATCATACCTTACCCGCCCTTACCAGCAACCGCCGGCGAGTGTTCGAGTCACTTCAGCAGCTTCACGCCGGAGCAAGGTTCGCCTTGCTCCGTTTTTCTTTTTGGGGGCAGTGATCGTGTTCGCTCTTCCTAAAACAGCAGCCACGCCTCGACAGGTATGGCTGTTGTCTTACACGGGCAACCAGGAGCGGAGGTCCATCTGGACCTCCGCTCCTGGTGATTTTAAACGGTCCGCGTTCCAATGCCTGAGGCATCCTGTTCCGCGGCAGGATGCACCCTCAAATACAGCGAAGCCTGGAACACGCCGTCCTTCTCCTCAAGCCGGGCATTGCCGCCGTGTTTCTTCGCCACCGCCAGCACGGAGGACATGCCCATCCCCGCGCCCGGGCGCTTGGAGGACAGAAAAACCCCGCCCTGCCTGTGGATTCTGCCGGTAAAGCTGTTGTCCACCGTCAGGGTCAATACACCGTGCTCCAAGCTGCTGCCGACACGGATAAACCGCTCGACCCCCGCCATGCGGAAGCAGGCCTCCACAGCGTTCTCCAGGAGATTACCCACCGCCACGCAGAGGTCACTTTCCACACCGCTGTCCAGTCCCATCGGCACCGTAAGGGAGAGTGAAATCTCAATCCCCGCCTGCCGCGCCAGACCATAATAGTACGCCGCGACGGCGTTGACGGCATAGTTTTCACAAAGCCGAATCTCCTTGTTCGGGGGAATCCTCTGAACCAGGGTATCGAGATAGCCCGCCAGGCTCTCCCGGTCATCCTGTTCATTTAAGCTCTGAAGGACAGCCAGGTGGTGCCGCAGGTCATGGTACTGGGCCTTGACCCTTTCGTCATTCTCCGCGATTCTCTGGTACTGTATCCGCTGGAGGGAGAGTTGCCGCTCCATCCCCGCCATTTCGTATTCCAGCCGGGTCTTCTCGGCGGCGTTGCGCATGGACTCCCTCACATAATGGCCGCTGACCACGCCCAGGGAGAGGACAAAGGCCAGCACCCCGAATTGGAAAAACCTTGTCAGCTGGGCACCCAAGCGCAGCCAGTAGTTGGCCAGCTCCAGCACCGTGGAGAGGGCCAAAATCAAAACAGCCGGGGCAAAGCGCCGGGCGGCGGGGTTTTTGTTGCGTATCCCCTCCCAGGCCAGGCTGAAGGCAAAGGTCATAAAGCCCAGGGGGGCGATGATGTGGAACCAGAAGAGACTCCGCGTAAAATCCACCGGACCGGTGAGCTGGAGCACGATGGCGGCGGCCACCGAGACATAGTGCAGCCCCAGCACCAGCACCACCGGCAGCTTGCTTTTGGGGTTAAGCATCACGAGGCCAAAGCGCAAAAAGGGGATGGTCATGCAAAACAGCCCAAATAAGACATAGCGTAGAGCAGCGGTGGTGGCACCGTCAGAATGATTGCCAGCGGCGGCGCGGTGACAGGGGATACGCTCATCACCGCATTTTTGACCTGGAGACTGTGACGGCCTCCCCCGCCACCGCGGCAGCGGATGAGATTATTACACTGACAGTCAACCCGCCCGCGGGCCAGCGGCTGGTCTCTCTGACCCTGAGCGGGGACGCCCAGCTGGTAGAAGAGGTCTCGGCCGACCATCTGTCCCTCTATGTGGTGGGCGAGGACACGGGATGGATCAACCCCTTTGACGATGTAGCGGAGGAGGACTGGTTCTACGACGCGGTGCGGTTTGTCCATACAAGGGCCCTGATGCAGGGCGTGGACAGCAGCACCTTCCTCCCTGGGGGCAACACCACCCGGGGCATGATTGTCACAATCCTGCACCGCCTGGAGGGAACCCCCGAGCCGGGCCGTTCCAATCCCTTTGACGACGTTGCGGCGGGTCAGTACTACACCGGGGCCGTTCTTTGGGCGGCGGAGGTGAACCTTGTAGGCGGTTATGGCGACGGAAGGTTTGGGCCAGAGGATGAAGTGACCCGTGAGCAGCTGGCGGTCATTTTGATGAACTACGCCAGATACAAGGGCTATGAAGTCTCGGACAGAGCCGATCTGAAGGCGTTCAGCGACGCGAACGCGATTTCGGACTGGGCCATGGAGGCCATGGCCTGGACCAACGCCGCGGCCCTCATCCAAGGCGACGGCCAGAGCCTGAACCCCGGCGGCCAGGCCGAGCGCTGCCAGGTGGCGGCGATTCTCCAGCGGTTCATTGAGCAATTTGGAGGCGTCAGCGGCTAGAACGAAACCCGAAAAGACAAGGCTGGCCCATGAGGACCGGCCCGGCCCGGCCGTGATTGCCGACATACGGAACACAAGGCAAAGCCTGCCCTCCGCACAGGAGGGCAGGCTGGGGCGGGCGGCGGTTGCAGCTATGCTGCTTGCCGTCCATCCGCTGACGCCTGGGTTGAGCGGCAGATGAGCCGGATGACGCGGCGAGAATCCCAGAGCTCTCCGCCTTGCTGGGCAGTACCGGGCTTTTTTACTGGGCGGCTCGGCTATGTGTCGTGGCAGGAGTTTCTCCTTCATCCGCAAAACACGGTCACTGACAATCCCTTCCGCCAGCTGACTCTGGCCGATATATCCGCATTGCTGAAAAGGAAGGGGCTTCAGCGGTTTCATGGCTTTGACGTCGGCGGCGATGGTTTCATCCGCGCCGGCGATTTTTATTGCCATAAACATTTCCCGGGCATCTCTGTTTTTTGTGCTCTCTGAGCCCTGAAAAAACCAAACATGGACCTGCCTCATTTCCTCTTTGTGGTCTTATTCTTGGCAAGTCCATTCGAATGTATGCTTTGCGTGGAAGCGAGCGGAAATTGTATGGAATGGTGTCGCCAAATCTGGATGGCTGTGGTATACTATCCGAAAAGCGGTCATGATACCATTTCATATTGTCTGGAGTGTACACTTTTATGAGCATTGTGCTGGACCCGGCGCTGGCAGAGGCCGGCCGCCAAAAAATAAGGTGGGCGCGGGAT
The DNA here is from genome assembly GCA_964415275.1 of uncultured Oscillospiraceae bacterium. Classification (GTDB taxonomy): domain Bacteria; phylum Bacillota; class Clostridia; order Oscillospirales; family Oscillospiraceae; genus JAEWRY01. The sequence goes on from CAYPZF010000057.1 coordinate 4,997, forward strand.
TTTATGCCCACCCTGGACGCCATTGAGACCCGTTTCAAACGGGACAAGCCCTTCGCGGGCCTGCGCATCGCGGTTTCTGTCCATCTGGAGGCAAAGACCGCCAACCTGGGCCTGGTCCTTCAGGCCGGCGGAGCGGAGGTCTTTCTCACCGGCTCCAATCCCCTCTCCACCCAGGACGATGTGGCGGCCGGGCTCTCCTCTATGGGTGTGCAGACCTTCGGCATTCGCGGCGCCACGCCGGAGCTCTATGAGGCCCACCTGATCGAGACGCTGAAAAGCCACCCCCGCCTGATTGTCGATGACGGCGGCGACCTCATCCACCTGCTGGGCGGCAAGTGCGCCGCCTACGGGGACCGGGTCATCGGCGGCTGCGAGGAGACCACCACGGGCATCCTGCGGCTCCGTGCCCGGGAGGCACAGGGCGTTCTCCCCTGCCCCATGGTGGCGGTCAACGACGCCAAGGTAAAGCACTATTACGACAACAAATACGGCACCGGGCAGTCGGTGTGGGACGCCATTATGCACACCACCAACCTGATTGTGGCCGGAAAGACCGTCGTGGTGGCGGGGTATGGCTGGTGCGGCAAGGGCGTCGCCATGCGCGCCGCCGGTCTGGGCGCCGACGTGATTGTCACCGAGGTGGACCCCTTCAAGGCGCTGGACGCCACCATGCACGGCTTCCGGGTCATGCCCATGGAGCAGGCCGCCCCGCTGGGCCATGTGTTTGTCACTGTCACTGGGTGCAAAGACGTCATCACGCCAGCCCACTTCGCCCGCATGCGCCACAACGCCCTGCTCTGCAACGCCGGACACTTTGACAATGAGGTGGACGTGGCCGGGCTGGCCGCCATGGCCGTGTCCCGCGCTCCCCGCCGGGAGGGCATCGAGGGGTATACGCTCCCCAACGGCCGGGTCCTCAACCTGCTGGCCGAGGGGCGGCTGGTCAATCTGGCCGGAGGCAACGGCCACCCCGCCGAGATTATGGACATGTCGTTTGCCGTCCAGGCCCTGGCGCTGGAGTGGCTGGTGCGTCATCAGGACACGCTGGAGGTCAAGGTTTACGACGTCCCCGGGGAGATTGACGACCTGATCGCCCGGGACAAGCTGCAGGCCATGGGCCTCTCTATCGACACCCTGACCCCGGACCAAAGGGCCTACCTTAGCGGCTGGCAGGTCTGACACCCCTTTGCGCCGCCTTGTCTTGCCTATAGAGCGAGACCAACCCATCCTTTGTCCAGATTAGGAAGGAGACACATCATTATGAGCCGTCGCTTGTTTACCTCGGAATCCGTCACCGAGGGGCACCCCGATAAAATTTGTGACCAGATTTCCGACGCGGTGCTGGACGACATTCTCTCCAAGGACCCTGCCGCCCATGTGGCGTGTGAGACCATCTGCACCACCGGTATGATTTTCGTCATGGGGGAAATCACCACCGACTGTTACACCGACATTCCGGCCATTGCCCGGCGCACTGTGGAGCGCATCGGATACACCGACCCGGCCTATGGGTTTGACTGCAAGGGCTGCGCCGTCATGACCTCCATCGACGAGCAGTCGCCCGACATCGCCATGGGCATCCGCCAATCCTACGAGGCGCAGAACGGCGGTCTAGACGACGCTGATTTCATCGGCGCCGGGGATCAGGGCATGATGTTTGGCTATGCCTGTGACGAGACTCCGGAACTCATGCCCGCCCCCATCTCCATGGCCCACGCCCTGGCCCAGCGCCTGGCCGAGGTGCGCAAGCGCGGGGAGCTTCCCTGGATCCGGCCCGACGGCAAGAGTCAGGTCACGGTGGAATACGACGCCGACGGGCGCGTTCTGCGCTGTCCCGCCATCGTGGTCTCCACCCAGCACGGCCCCGACATCCAACTGGGCACGCTGCGGGAGGCCATTGTGGAGTCCGTCATTAAGCCGGTCATTCCCGCCGCCTACATTGACGGAGAGACAAAGTTTTATGTCAACCCGACCGGCCGGTTTGTGGTGGGCGGCCCTGTGGGGGATTCCGGCCTTACCGGCCGGAAAATCATCG